>CALQBR020000165.1 GCA_943328865.2 Sphingobacterium thalpophilum | reverse complement strand
GATAACTTAAAAATCAACATTTTTGAAGAAGCTACAAAAAACAATAAAAAAGTATTGTTGTTTTGGTATCCAAAAGATTTTACTTTCGTTTGTCCAACAGAATTACACGCTTTTCAGGAAGCTTTACCAGAATTTGAAAAAAGAAATACCATCGTAATTGGCGCTTCTTGCGACACTAACGAAGTACATTTTGCCTGGTTAAACACTCCAAAAAACAATGGTGGAATCGAAGGTGTTACCTATCCTATTTTGGCCGATACCAACCGTAATTTATCTAATATTCTTGGTATCCTAGATATCGATTCTACTGGTTATAGTGATGAAACAGATTCAATCATCATTGAAGGATCAAATGTGACTTACAGAGCCACTTATCTAATCGATGAAACTGGTAAAATTTTCCACGAAAGTGTAAACGATATGCCACTGGGAAGAAATGTAAAAGAATATTTGCGATTGGTGGATGCCTATACACATGTGCAAGAAAAAGGAGAAGTTTGTCCTGCCAATTGGGAAGAAGGTAAAGATGCCATGCATGCTGATAGAAAAAGCACTGCTGAATATTTAGGTTCTCACTAATTTTTTAAATAAAAAAACAAAAAACATGTTAATCGAATTAAACGAAGACACGCTACAAGATTTAGTTGCTAAAAACGAAAAAGTAATTGTTCAATTTTCTGCTTCTTGGTGCGGAAACTGTCGCATTATGAAGCCTAAATTTAAAAAGATGGCTTCGGAAAACGAAAACATCACTTTTGTTTTGGTAGATGCTGAAAATTCACCCGAATCCAGAAAATTGGCAAATGTTTCCAACCTACCTACGTTTGCATCTTTTGTAAACGGAGCCTTAGTAAACGAAACCCAAACCAACAAGGCGGAAGTTTTAGCAGAATTAGTAAATGAAATTAAATAGTTATGAAACTACCTATTATTAAACAGCTCAATCAATTTATTGAGGAAAATGACCAAGATTACCTTATCGAAACCATTGAAGTCTTGGAAGCTTTAACAGAAATTCCATCTCTAAAAGAGGAAGAATTAGATGTTATTGGAGAATTAATTTCTAATATGTATGGCGCCCTTGAAGTGCATAAATTGGTTAAAGAGGGTATGGACAAAAAAGAAGCTTTGAATAGCTTTATGCAGCGCGTTTTAGGGTCTATTGATAAGTAATTGTATCGTAATTATCCATTTAAAAACTCTTCTAATTTATTAGGAGAGTTTTTCTTTTTTAGACCTAATAAAACAAATATATTTTTCATACTTTTGACACTCAAAAAAACCCAAAAATATGACAACAATAACTTTAGGAGGAAATCCAATAAACACTAATGGTATCTTACCACAAATAGGATCAAAAGCAATTGATTTTAAACTAATTAAAACCGATTTATCAACGGCAACATTAGCTGATTTTTCAGGCAATAAATTAGTTTTAAATATATTTCCAAGCATCGATACTGGAACTTGTGCCACTTCTGTTAGAAAATTCAACGAAAAAGCAAGCGCAATGCACAACACAAAAGTATTGTGTGTTTCTAGAGATTTGCCATTTGCCCAAAAACGTTTTTGTGCTGCCGAAGGACTTGACAATGTGATCAATCTTTCTGATTTTAATACTGGATTATTCGGAAAAAATTACGGTTTAGAAATTAACGACGGCGTTCTTGCTGGATTGCATTCAAGAGTAATCATTGTCATCGATGAAAACGGAGTAATTACCCATACAGAACAGGTGGGGGAAATTGCAGATGAACCTAATTATGATGCCGCTTTAGCTGCCCTTTAAAATCCAAATAATGGAATTCCAAAAAGACAACACTTTTTTTACGGGTAGATTAAAAAGTTTAAAATTCGCCTTAAAGGGTGCCATTAAATTGATTTCTACAGAGCATAGTGTTATGGTTCAGTTTTCACTAAGTATTGCTCTTATCATTGCAGGTTTCTATTTTAATATTACCACTACAGAATGGATGTTTCAGACTTTAGCTATTGGAATGGTCCTTAGTATTGAAGGCTTGAATACCGCAGTGGAAAAAGTAGCTGATTTCATTCATCCAGATTACAGTCAAAGAATCGGTTTTATCAAGGATATTGCCGCTGGAGCAGTATTTTTCGCAGCAATGGCAGCTATAACTATTGGCTTAATTATTTATTTGCCAAAATTTTTATAATAAAAACCCAATTTTAATTCTTTTCTATTTTTATAGAATTATTTCAATCTACAATGGCTAAAACAATAAAAGCAGCAACCTCGGATTCAAAAACAGATCCTAATGTAGAAGCAAAAATAACCTGGAAGATGAAGAAGCAATACAAAATTCTTTTGGGAAGTTTGATGATATTGTTTTCAATTGCTTTATTAGCAGCCTTTATTTCCTTTTTTATTTATGGCCAGGAAGACCAAAGTGCTGTTAATGAATTAACCAATCGTTCCGAAACGGTAAACAATTGGCTGGGTAAATTTGGTGCTTTTTTATCAGATCTTTTTATATACAAAGGGTTTGGAATAGCCTCATTTCTGTTTGTAAAATTGTTTTTCATAACGGGAATTTATTTGTTGTTAGGCCTTACAACCAAAAGATTGAAAAGTATTTGGTTTTGGGATTTATTCATCATTGTTATCTTATCTGTCTTACTTGGTTTTTTCGCTACTTCCATACCTGAATTAGGCGGCACCATTGGTTATGAGATGAATTTGTTTGCGCAAGATTACATCGGTAAAACAGGTACGCTATTGGTTTTGCTTTTTGGGATAGTCATTTATTTAATATTTAAAGTCAAAGTGTCACCAGAAGCCATCAAATCATTTTTTGAAAATACTAAGAAAGAAATTGATGCGGAAATAACTCCTATAAATACACCCGTGACCGAAAGTATTTATAATTTAGAAGAATTTGCGGTAAATGAAAATGAATTGGAAAACATCGAACCTGTTCCAGCAAAACAAGAATTGGAAAAAGTAATAGAAGAAAAAATAGAAGAAAAAATAGAAGAACCTACTTTAAAACCTGTTTCTCAATTTGAAATTAACCGTGAGGATTTAAAACCAACCATCAACAACTCCTCTGAAATTAATATGGCTTCAACTTTAAAGCCAGAGCCTTTAACTGTTGTACCCCCTACTCCATTGCAAGAGCCGGAGATTATCGCTACAAGTGACGAGTCGTTTGTTATAGAAAAAGCACCCGAAGAAGATATCGTTGAAGAAAATCAAGCTTCCCGTTTAGTGGCTGATTTTGGATTATTTGACCCTACTTTAGAATTATCCCATTACAAATTCCCAACCCTAGATTTGTTAAAAGAATATTCCTCAGGAGGAATTACCATTAATCAAGAGGAATTAGAAGAAAATAAAAATCGCATTGTAGAGACCCTTCGCAACTACAAAATTGAGATTGCACAAATCAAAGCTACCGTTGGTCCATCGGTAACCTTGTATGAAATTGTGCCAGAAGCAGGAATTCGTATTTCTAAAATCAAAAGCTTAGAAGACGATATTGCCTTGTCGCTTTCGGCTTTAGGAATTCGTATTATCGCTCCAATACCTGGAAAAGGAACCATTGGTATTGAAGTTCCTAACAAAAATCCTACAATGGTTTCTATGAAAAGTGTGATTGGTTCTGCCAAGTTCCAAGAAGCCGAAATGGAATTACCAATTGCTTTAGGGAAAACCATTTCTAATGAAACTTTTGTGGTTGATTTAGCAAAAATGCCTCACCTTTTGATGGCAGGTGCAACAGGACAAGGAAAATCGGTAGGATTGAATGCGGTATTGACTTCATTACTTTATAAAAAACACCCAGCAGAAGTAAAATTTGTGTTGGTCGATCCTAAAAAAGTAGAGTTAACGCTTTTCAACAAAATCGAAAGACATTATTTAGCCAAACTCCCCGATTCTGGCGATGCTATTATTACCGATAATACCAAGGTAGTCAATACGCTCAATTCGCTATGTATCGAAATGGACAATCGTTATTCTTTGCTGAAAGACGCTATGGTGCGTAACATCAAGGAATATAACGACAAATTCAAGGCTCGGAAATTAAATCCTGAGAACGGACACCATTTTCTACCTTATATTGTATTGGTTGTGGATGAGTTTGCCGATTTGATTATGACTGCAGGAAAAGAAGTAGAAACGCCCATCGCTCGATTGGCTCAATTGGCTCGTGCCATAGGAATTCACTTAATTATTGCTACACAAAGACCTTCGGTGAATGTAATTACTGGTTTAATCAAAGCAAATTTCCCGGCAAGAATTGCCTTTAGGGTAACTTCTAAAATAGATTCGCGAACTATTTTAGATACTCAAGGTGCGGATCAATTAATTGGTCGAGGTGATTTATTGTATACCAATGGAAATGATGTCGTTCGGGTGCAATGTGCTTTCATCGACACGCCTGAGGTAGAAAAAATTACCGAATTTATTGGTTCTCAAAAGGCTTATCCAG
>CALQBR020000164.1 GCA_943328865.2 Sphingobacterium thalpophilum | reverse complement strand
AATGCTAGGAATTCTTGGAATTGTTCAGATTGCTGGAAATTTCGAAGTCCTAAAAGCAATCAACCCTTATTATGCTTATCATATATTGATTGCCGATAAAGGAATTAATCCAGAAGGTTTCTTTGTACTTGGTTTTGTGTTTCTATGTACCACTGGAGCCGAAGCATTGTATTCGGATATGGGACATTGCGGAAGAAAAAACATTCGAATCAGTTGGATTTTCGTAAAAATTTGTTTGTTGTTGAACTATTTTGGTCAAGCCGCTTTTTTAATTCAGCATGAAGGACAAACTTTAAAAAGCCTTGGAGGATCGAATCCAAACCCATTTTATTTGTCGATGCCAGATTGGTTTCAACCCGCTGGAATAGTCATTGCTACATTAGCAGCTGTAATAGCTTCGCAAGCCTTAATTAGCGGTTCTTTTACTTTGATTAACGAAGCCATGCGTTTGAATTTCTGGCCTAAGGTTAAAATTAAATATCCAACAGAATTAAAAGGACAACTTTATATTCCTTCCATAAACTGGCTATTGTTTTTAGGTTGTGTGGGTATCGTTTTGCATTTTGAGGAATCTAGTAATATGGAACATGCTTATGGGTTAGCAATAATTTTATGCATGATTATGACCACGATATTACTTAACTTTTATCTCATTATGAGAAGGGTGCAATGGTATTTCATGGTTCCTCTTATTACACTTTATTTAGTAATTGAATTTAGCTTTTTAGCAGCAAATGTTACTAAATTTGCTGATGGCGGTTATGTAACTTTGATTATAGCAGTTATTTTAATTACGATAATGACCACTTGGTATTTAGCTAAACAAATTAGTAAAAATTATACCAAGATGGTAAATATTAAGGATTACAAAAAAGTTTTAGCGGAGTTGAGTGTTGATTTAACGATTCCAAAATATGCTACGCATTTGGTATACATGACCAATGCAAGTAGAATTGACGAAATTGAGGAAAAAGTAATGTATTCTATTTTGCAAAAAAGACCCAAACGAGCCGATTTATATTGGTTTGTACATGTTAATATTTTAAATGAGCCCTACAAAAGAGAGTATAAAGTTACCGAAATTGTTAAAGATGATTTATTTCGAATTGATTTTAACTTAGGTTTTAGAGAACCTACCAAAATCAACTTGATGTTTAAAGAAGTTTTGAAAGATATGGTAAATAATGGGGAAGTAGATGTTACCAGTAGATATGAATCATTAAGTAAGAATAATATCATTGGAGATTTTAAATTTGTATTGTCTGAGAAGTTTTTGTCTAATGACAGCGATATGTTGTGGCATGAGAAACTAATTATGAATACTTATTTCTTGATTAAAAAATTAAGTTTATCTGAAGAACGCGCTTTTGGATTGGATAGCAGTTCAGTTAAAATCGAGAAGTTTCCTATGGTGTTACATCCACCAGAAAAGATAGGATTAACTAGGATTGAATAAAAAAATCATATAAAAACACTGAAATTAGCAGTGTTTTTTTGATTCTGCTCAATAGCATCATTTATAGAATAACATTCATCTTTAAATAGTACCTTTGCACCTCAATTACAAAAAATGAGATTACACAGAAATTTAGTTTATACTACCATCGATTCTTTAAATGCGATTTTCAATGAAGGAGAATATGCCGATAAAGTGGTAGCCAGGGCTTTGAAAAAAGACAAACGTTGGGGAAGTTCCGACAGAAAATTTGTTGCTGAGACTATCTACGAAATCGTGAGATGGAAACGATTATATGCTGAAATTGCCGAAGTAAAAGAACCTTTTGATAGAGATAATTTATGGAGGATGTTCTCGGTTTGGGCTGTTCTAAGAGGTTATCCAATTCCTGATTGGAGACAATTAGAAGGTACTCCTGAGCGAAAAATAAAGGGCCGTTTTGACGAACTTTCAAAAATTAGAGCATTAAAAGAGTCTATCCCAGATTGGATGGATGAATTAGGAGTTAAAGAGTTAGGCGAAAAAGTTTGGGCTACCGAGATTGCGGCTCAAAACCAACCTGCTAAAGTGATTCTTCGTGTCAATACTTTGAAAACCACAAAGGAAAACCTGAGAGCCATCCTGATGGATTTAAACATTGAAACCGAATTTCTTTCTAATCAACCGGATGCCTTAGTGCTTAAAGAAAGAGCGAATGTCTTTATGACGGATGCCTTCAAAGCTGGTTTTTTTGAGGTTCAAGATGCCAATTCTCAACTAGTGGCCGCTTTTCTGGACGTGAAACCAGGCATGCGCGTGGTAGATACTTGTGCTGGTGCTGGTGGAAAAACATTGCACATTGCCGCTTTAATGGAAAACAAAGGGCAATTGATTGCTATGGATTTGTATGAAAGTAAGCTAAAGCAACTAAAATTAAGAGCCAAGAGAGATGGTGCTTTTAATATTGAATACCGTATTATCGATTCTACTAAGGTTATCAAAAAACTTCATGAAAGAGCCGATCGTGTATTAATTGATGCTCCTTGTAGTGGGTTGGGCGTATTAAAAAGAAACCCTGATGCCAAATGGAAATTACAACCTGAATTTATCGATAACATCCGAAAAGTGCAGGCTGAGGTTTTGGAAAATTATTCAAAAATTGTAAAACCAGGGGGTAAATTGGTTTATGCAACTTGTTCTGTTTTACCATCAGAAAATCAGGAGCAGGTGGCTCGTTTTTTAACTACCGAAATAGGGAAAAGTTTTACATTTGTAAAAGACACTAAAATATTAGCTTCAGAGTCTGGTTTTGATGGTTTTTATATGGCATTATTGGAGCGAAAAGAATAATCTATCGAAATATATATAGATACAAACACCTTAAATGTTAATTTATGGTGTTTTTTTTTGTAATCAATTCAAAATAAGGATTTTGTCAAAAATTTGGGGACAAGACAAAAGTTAAAATAATAAACCATAACTAATGGAAGGACAATTGTTAGGGTTTTATGTTTGCGGAGAAAGAGGTAGAAATCTCTTTTTGAGCCAAGGCAAATAGCAAAAAAACTATAAGATTTCTTTACGTTCCTTCTATTTTAGCGTAGGAGGAAATAATTCTTTGTCATACAACCCAACTAAACCTTCTGGAAGTGCTTCGAGGTTATTTGCTTCTATATTTTCACTTCTCAATCCATCTTGGATATTTCTTATGTAGTAAGGATTAATCATAAATGTTAATTTGGTAATTCATTCTTAATGTCTATTGCCCATTGGAGGTTAAGCGTTCTGTTGTAGCGATCTAGTTTTTCTGGAGAGATATCAGAGAAAAAAAGATGATTAAGACAGACCATTTTAACCAAATGTTCACTAAGTAAATAGTCATTTCTTACCTTGTATATTTTTTTTATTATTTCGCTATTATCAAGCGTATAAATATCTTTAATTGAATAAATTATACTATTTTCTCTTTTAAATCTTTCGGAAATATAAAGTTCATCTTGTAAAATAAGATTCTCTTGTTCTTTTATCATTTCTTTAGTTAATTTGATTAACTGATCTTCTATTAAAAACAATTTATTTTCGTTAAAATCAAGATTAATAAAATTTCGTAAGTGATCTTCATAAATGCAAATAGCATTCATAATATCATTATTTTTGACGAAATAAATGATAAGTCTGCTAGAAATATATTTTTTGTATTCTTCCCTTTTAGTTTGTTGAAGAAACCCATTTACAGCCTTAATTTGATTATTACTTAACAAGCCATCAACTATTCCATAAAACACTAATGAAGAATGACAGGAGGACTTAATATGCTTATTAAACAAAATTAGCGCAGCATTGTAATTAGATTTCTTAATAAATATATCTGCGGCCTCCTTTAAAACAGAATATTCTGAGAGCAAAAAACCTTCTCTTTGGTATGAAAAATCATCAAATTCATTAATATTCTTACTTAGAGATTTTATCATAACTTCTTTTGCTTCTTTATACTTTTTTTGCTTTAGAAATTCTGCAACGATAATTTTAAAAATATCATTCATCCAATCAGAATATTTAAGACTACGCCAATCATTTATTATGTTATGTAAAAAATCATTATTTACCTTATTTTTAAATTTCCCACTCAAAGCACGAACACATAATAATATGGCCTTAGATTTAGTTACTGGATCTTTAATTGAATCATTTATTTGAATTATCTTGTTTTTTAATGTACATTCAAATTCATCATCTGTTAATTTATTTTGTGTAAGTAATAAAAAGGTGCAAGATGTTTTAACTTTGTCATATAATGAATTTTCAAGCATCTGACTATTTGTAATCCTTTTTAATAAATTATTTTCCATTGTTTGAGTAGTTATGAAACTACTAAATTTACGCTTATCTGAATCATCATTTATTAAATTAATAAAAAAATCTAAGTTAATTTGATTTTTTAATATTGTTGACTGGGTAATTTTCAACCTTATTAATTCGTCTTTATAAGACTCAAATTTCACTTCTGTCAAAAATCTAGTTAACTCTTCATT
>CALQBR020000163.1 GCA_943328865.2 Sphingobacterium thalpophilum | reverse complement strand
CGTTTCTCCAATGAATTTGTTGAGGCGTTTTAGATTTTCTTCCATAAAGCAAATATAGGTTATTTTGAAAACGCATTAATTTGGAAAGCGGAAAATGTTTTTACTGATAAGGGATTCTTTTTAAGAGATTGAAATACTTTTAGAAAAGGGTAAGTGTAAATTGAAAAGAAGCAAGTATTATGGAGATATTACCAAACTATTCTGTTTCTAATAAAAAGTGGGTCACTTTTTTATACAAATCATCATCATGCATGCTATGTCCTAAGCCTTTGGTTTCGATAAAAACGGCATTTTTCCAGGTACTGGCAATTTTTTTTCCTTCTTCAAACAAAACGACCTCATCATCAATATCATGCGCAATTAGTCCTTTGATGCCGATTTTGGAGGCAAATAGTTTTCCTGAAAAATCTTCGATTTTGAGTCTAAAATGCCTAAAATAATGGTCTTCTAATTTTTTAGAAATAGCCGTGTTCAGACTTAACAAGGTAATATAGTTGTTAAGGATAATACTAAAATCACTCGGAGCACCTAAAATTACTATTTTCTTAATTAAGGTACTTTGATATTCCGATTGATAGTATAAACAGGCTTTTCCACCCATAGAATGACCGATAAGATATTGTGGTTTGAATTTTTGAACAGCCAAATCGATGAATTTAGCATATTTGGGAATGCTAAACTCTTTGCCACTCGATAATCCGTGTGCAGGACCATCGATGGCAATAATAGTGCTGCCTGAATTTTTTAGGAAGGGTATGATGTTTTCCCATCGTGAGGCATTGCTTTCCCAACCATGTACCAATAAGATGATTTTATCATTGCCTTTCCAAGTGTACGTTTGGAAAGAATCGCCATTGTGATGAAAAGTCTCCGTTTGGGTATGTTGTAAAATCTTTGGAAGTTTGTTTTTAAATAACCTACCCGTTCTTGGCTCACTAAAAAAACCATAAGCGAGCTGTGATGCTTTTATTGGGAATATATAATTTAATGCATTAATATATAGTCCGATTGATTTGGTAAATAAAAAAAAGAGTAATTTTTTCATAAAAAAAAGCCTCCAAGTGGAGGCTTAACTATACTTAAATATTAGAGAATAACTGGTCCATTTTTTCTCTTTCTTCTTCTGCTAAAGAGCTGTCGACTAATATTCTTCCAGAATGCTCATCAGTAATAATTTTTTTTCTTGAGGCTATTTCCACTTGTGTTTGTGGTGGAATAGTAAAGAATGATCCCGCTGAAGCCCCTCTTTCGATAGAAACAACCGCTAAACCATTGCGAACACTAGTTCTGATTCTAGTGTAAGCTGCTAACAATCGTTCTTCAATTAAAGCTTGGTATTCAGATGATTTTTCAGATAAAAAAGATTCTTCTTTAGCCGTTTCCGACATAATAGCCTCTAATTCTGATTTTTTATGTTTCAAGTGATTGGATTTCGTTTCTAATCTCTCTTTTGATTGGGCAATAACTTCTTTCTTGTGTTCGATAGAAGCTTTCATTTCTTTAATTTGCTTTTCAGCCAATTGGATTTCTAGCTCTTGAAATTCTACTTCTTTAGTTAAAGAGTTGAATTCTCTATTATTACGAACCGTTTCTTGTTGTTTGGTATATTTTTGTATAGATTCTTTATGTTCTTCAATAGCATTTTTCTTACTCTTGATAACCTCTTCAATACTTTCCAAATCATTTTTTAATTTGTCTAAACGAGTGCTTAAACCAGCTACTTCATCTTCTAGATCTTCTACTTCTAAAGGAAGTTCTCCTCTGACATTTCTGATTTCGTCAATTCTAGTATCGATTAATTGTAAATCGTATAATGCTCTTAACTTGTCTTCTACACTTAGTTCTTTCGTATTCGCCATATTTTATAAGTACTTAACTGGATTTGTATTTTCTTCAGATAAAATGATGGCAAAATTAAGGATTTTTTTCCGAAGATACCCAACAATATAATTTTTTGTATAGCGTTCACTTTCAAAATGACCAATATCAGCTAAAAGTAGTTGGTTTTCAGCTTCATAAAACTGATGGTATTTCAAATCGGCTGTCAAAAAAGCATCTGCTCCTGCTGCAATCGCATTTTTTATGGCATAACTTCCAGAGCCACCAAGAACGGCTACTTTTTTTATTGGCTTGTTCGAATAAGACGAATGTCGAATCCCGTCGGCTTGCATTTTTTCTTTTACAAAAAGGAGGAAATCTTTTTCTTTCATCGGCGTTTCCAATTCCCCAATCATGCCTAAACCGATATTTTGGTGTTTGTTTTGCAAATCATATATTTCATAGGCGACTTCCTCATACGCATGTTGGCTGAACAGTGCTTTCAAGATTTTGTTTTCCAGATGCTTTTCAAAGGTCACTTCGATTTTTATTTCCTCTCCTTCTACAAACTCAAATCGTTCTCCAATTACGGGATTGCTGCGCTCATTACCCATGTAAGTGCCGATTCCTTTCGAGTTGAAACTGCAATTTTCGTAATTACCGATGCTTCCTGCTCCAGCATCAAATAAAGCATTCCGAACGATTTCCACATTTTCAGGTATCGTATAGGTGATTAGTTTTCTAATAAAATGTGTTTTTGGAATTAGGATTTTAGTATTTTTCAATCCCAAGGCATCACAGAATATTTTATTTACACCTTCCAAATGGTTGTCTAAAGCGGTGTGAACCGCATAAATAGCAATATCGTTTTTAATCGCTTTGATTATGGAACGTTCCACATAGTTTTTACCCGTCATTTTTTTTAATCCAGTAAATAATATTGGATGAAAACACACAATCAAATTACACTTTTTAGCAATCGCCTCATCAATGACATTTTCTAAGGCATCATGACATACCAAAACCCCAGTAGCTTTCTCACCAGCATTTCCTACTAATAAACCTACGTTGTCAAAATCTTCGGCATAGGCGAGGGGCGCCATTTCTTCGAGTACAGAAAGTATTTCTTTAATTTGAATCATGATTTTTTGTTTTGATGGATGAATTTTTCGTTTTATTTTATAGTCGCTGTTGGGCTATTGGTTTTAACCTTAAACTGTAAATAAAAGATACGAAATTTTCTATTCAAAGATAAAATATTTATACTTTCGTATTATGAATTTACTGCGAAAAATACTCTTTCCATTTGCCATTTTGTATGGTTTTATTACCAGTATTAGGAATTTTCTTTTTGACATGGGTATACTAAAATCACATGGCTTTGAGATGCCAATTATTGTCGTGGGGAATCTGAGTGTGGGTGGCACTGGCAAAACGCCACAGATTGAGTATCTGATTCGGTTGCTGTCCAATCAATATAAAATCGCCACATTAAGTCGTGGTTATAAAAGACAATCAGAAGGTTTTGTGTTGGCTAATACAGAAGTAAATGCTGCTATTCTTGGAGATGAGCCGTATCAGTTTTTTAAAAAATTTCCAAACATTCAAGTAGCTGTTGATGCCAATCGTAAAAATGGAATTGAACAATTGCTATCACAACCTGAAAAACCCGAAGTAATTCTCTTAGACGATGCTTTTCAACACCGAAAAGTAAAAGCAGGATTTTATATTTTGCTGACTTCCTATGGTGATTTGTATTCTGATGATTGGATGCTTCCAACTGGAAATTTGAGAGAGTTTGGCAGTGGCGCTGCAAGAGCCAATGTGATTATCGTAACAAAATGTCCTCCAAATCTTTCTGTAGCCGAGCAAAACGAAATCAAATCAAAATTAAATATTGCGCCCCATCAAGCGTTGTTTTTTACCTTTATCGCGTATGACGAATTTATTTATTCCGAAAAGGAAGCCTTAAAAGTAAATGAAATCAAAGATTCCCCTCAATTACTTTTAGCCGGAATTGCAAAACCAGCTCCTTTTTTTAAATATTTACAATCCGAAAATCAGGAATGCCTTACTTTTCCAGATCATCATCATTTTACGGAGAAAGATATTTTGGAAATCAAAGATAAATCCCAGCACAAAATTATTATTACTACTGAAAAAGACTTTGTAAGACTAAAAGGTAGCTTACCAATCCAGCAATTGTTTTATTTGCCTATAAAAAGTACCTTTCTTTCAGACGCTGCCGATTTTGACAGCATTATAAAAAACTATGTGGCAAGCAGTTCAAGAAAATAGTAGTCCCTTAATTTTCTCATAAAAGAATTAAATTGATCTGCTTGTTACGATAATTTTTGAGCAATGATTTCATAGAAATTATTTGGCTCAAAAGGTTTCGTAATGACATCATTCATACCATAAGAAAGCAGCATTTCTCGATTTTCGTTCAATGAAATGGCTGTTAAGGCAATAATAGGCGTTTTATTATTGAAGGTTCGAATGACTTTAGTGGCATCGGTCCCATTGATGCCCGGTAAGTGCACATCCATTAGGATTAAATCATAATGATTATTTCTCGCCTTTTCTATAGCATCCTCACCGTTTTCTACAATTTCACATATTGTTTTTTTGTTTTCCAGCATTTTTTGGG
>CALQBR020000162.1 GCA_943328865.2 Sphingobacterium thalpophilum | reverse complement strand
CCTTATTTTGGAGAAGCCCCAGCGATTGTTTCTGGAGCAAAATTCGACGGATTGTCGGCCCATTGGTTAGAGGCAGTTGTGGGGGTAAAAGCAGAAGTATTGCCTAATGTATATGCTGGATTCAGCCTTAGACTGAACCGAATGGTTTCAAATACCAAACCAACCAATTTTGACAATTTATACATTCCTGGTTTCAACAGAACGTATGAGGGTGATTTTGGCGTTGGTTTCAATTATACCGTTTCCTACTTCTTACCGCTTTACAAAAAAAAGGTAACTTCGCCTAAAGTGGCAAAAAAGAAAATAGCAATAGATCAGTAACTTCTCCCAACAAGTGCTAGTTTCCTCATATTGATTTGCGCATTCCATTACTGCCTCGTGTAACCTCTTTAATGACTACAAGGAGAAAATTCCTTTTGATGATTTATAAGTTGAAAAAAGTATCTTTGAAAAATAATACGCTACAAAGTAGCGACTATCACTCCTGTTTTGGGTGTATAGGCGCTATAAAGTAGCGCATATATACAAGTTAGCTGTCATTGTAAAAAGACGATAAACATTTAAAAGACAAATAATCTAAACACATTTAATGAAAAAAATACTCATCATAAACGGACACCCAAACAGTGACAGTTATAATTTTGGACTTTTCGAAGCATACAAAAAAGGTGCATTAACTTCAGGAGCAGATATTAAGGAGATTGTGATTAAAGATTTAGTTTTCAATCCAAACTTGCAATTTGGTTACCAAAAAAGAACAGAATTAGAACCCGACTTATTAGATGCTTGGGAAAAAATTAAATGGGCTGACCATTTAGTTTGGGTTCACCCTGTTTGGTGGGGCGGACTTCCTGCAATAACAAAAGGTTTTATTGATAGACTTTTTTTGCCCGGTTTTGCATTTCAGTATCGGGAAAATTCTGTTTGGTGGGACAAACTATTAGCAGGTAGGACGGCTCACATTATTACAACCCTTGACCAACCGTCTTGGTATTATTGGTTTGCATTTGGGCGACCAAGCATTAACCAGTTAAAGAAATCCACTTTGGAATTTTGTGGAATAAAGCCAGTTAAAGTAACTTATGTTGGACCAATAAAAAACACAGAACTTTCCTTACGAAAAAAATGGTTAGACAAAATTGAAAAATTGGGAGAAAACCTTAAATGAAAACTGACGACAAAAAACAACGAACCGCTAACAGCACCTAAAAGAAATTGGAGGTTCAGTGGTTAATTGAAGCTTTGTGCTTCGTATCAAGTTCAGTGGTGACAGACAGTTTAGTGCTTCGAAATCGCCAACTTCTTGTAGCTGCAAACCGTTAGGCAATAAACGCAAAAAAAATCGAAATCTACATTTATTACGTCCTAAATACGTATATTTGTACGTATAAAAAATTTGCGCTATGAATACCAAACTCACCTTGAAGCTTGACCAAGAGATCATTGAAAAAGCCAAACATTATGCGTCTGAAAGAAAATTAAGCTTATCTCGAATTATAGAAAATTACCTTAATTCTTTGACTTCAGATCAAACAAATAATGACATAGAAATTTCGCCGTTTGTAAAAAGTCTTTCTTCAGGAATTAACATTCCAGCTGATTACGATTATAAAAAAGAGCGTGCTGATTATTTAGACCAAAAGTACAAATGAACCGAATTTTTTTAGATACAAATGTCATATTAGATTTATTAGGAGAAAGAGTTCCATTTTATGATTCAATTGCTAAGGTGGCTACCTTGGCAGATCAAAAAAAAATTACTCTAATTGTTTCACCTCTTTCATTTACGACAATAGATTACGTTTTAAATAAATATGAAATAGCAGAATCAGTTTTGAATAAACTTCGAAAGTTTAAAATAATCTGCGAGGTTTGTGAAGTTAATGAGGAAACAATAGACAAAGCGTTGAATTCGAGTTTTAAAGATTTTGAAGATGCTTTACAATATTTTTCTGCTTTACAAACTAACTGTTCAATAATTATAACAAGAAACGGAAAAGACTTTAAGCAGGCTACAATTCCGATTATGACAGCTGAGGAATATTTAAGTAGCATTATATAAAGCGACTACTGCTAATGGCGGTTTAGCGACCACTTCATTCCTCAATCAATCGCAAAGCTGCAAAGCGATATTAGCAAACCTAAAATCATCACGAAAAACAATAAATTCAGGATTTTAAATATGAATTCAAAAGTTGACAAATACCTTATTGATGGTTGTATGCGTTGCAAATATGGCGGAACACCACAATGTAAAGTGTTAAATTGGGTTGAAGTACTAGAATTTCTTAGACAAATTGTTTTGGAAACAGGTTTAACCGAAGAAATCAAATGGGGAGTTCCCGTTTATACCCATAATGGAAAAAATGTAGTTACGATTAACGCACTTAAAGGGTCAGCAAATATTGGCTTTTTTAAAGGTGTTTTACTAACTGACCCTCATAAAATCCTTCAACAACAAGGTAATTTACAGTCTGACAGAATAATAAAATTCACCAATTCAAAAGATATTGAAAAAGTAAAGGATGCTTTGAAAGAATATATTCTGGAAGCAATTGTCATAGAAGAGAGCGGAAAGAAAGTTGCGTTTAAGAAAAATCCTGAGCCAATTCCTGACGAATTATTACAAGCATTTGAAAACGATCCTCCATTCAGGAAGGCTTTTTATGCTTTAACCCCAGGAAGACAAAGGGGGTATATTATTCATTTTTCACAACCCAAACAAATGCAGACAAGAATGGGTCGTATTGAAAAATACAAAGAGCAAATTATTAATGGAATAGGATTAAATGACAATTATAATCGCTAATGATAGAAGAGAAATCCCAGCCTATAACTGCCATTCTGCAAAAGCAGCGTTCCATTCAACTAAGTATATGAATTTCAAAATCCAAACTTTGTATTTCAAATAAAATTTAGTGCAAAAAATCCCCGCCATCTCAAATTAGGAAACGTTTAACTGCCATTGAAAAAATCGCTACATCAATTTGTTATTTTTTAAAAAAGTAATAACTTTGTAACTACAAATAAGAAATCGTTATGGATATTTCAATTATACCAATCGGAAATTCTAAAGGAATTCGTTTATCGAAAACCATATTAGATAAATATAATATTACAGACAAAGTTGAACTCATTCTTGAGAAAGGTTATATAATTTTAAAACCAAAATCAGTACCGCGAACAGGTTGGGAAGAAGCTTTTAAAAAAATGAGCGAAAACGGAGATGACAAACTATTGATTAGCGATGTATTTGAAGACGAAAATCTTGAAGAATGGATTTAAAGCAATATCAAACTGTCTTAGTCAATCTTGATCCAACAATTGGAAGCGAAATGAAAAAAACACGACCATGTGTAATTATTTCTCCAAACGAAATGAATACGTTTTTACAAACAATTGTTGTTGCTCCAATGACAAGCAGTTCAAAAACATATCCAACAAGAGTTGAAATTAATCACGACAAGAAGAAAAGTTGGATTGTTTTAGACCAAATTAGAACAATAGATAGACAAAGAATTATCAAAGTTTTAGGAAATCTAACCGAAAAAGAAATTCGAAAAGTCAAAGATGTTTTAAAAGAAACATTTGTAGATTAAAGAGTAACGGCAGTTAACACAGGCATTGCGACATTGCGGTCTTACATTGAATTTAAAGTTTGTTTTGTACTTTTTAATTTTCTGTGTTTAATCGAAAGTTTCGGGCTTACAAATCTCCAACTTATTTATTTTAAAAAGGTTATGGTCTTGTTCAAGGAAACCATTTCCAGATTCCTATCGGTTGTTCAAAGTATTATTTGATTTCCTTGATTTCTTTCCTAAAAATCATTTTCATATAGAGCTTTTCGCCTTCTTTGGTTTTTACCGCTTGGAATTTCGGTGCTAAAAGCGTACCGATCATAAAGGCTGAAAAGGGAATCCAAAGTCCCGTTAAAGTAGTATAAGTCGCTACTAAAAACCGAGCCAAGATAAACAACGTAGCAAAACATAGAAGTTGATAGATAAAAGCTCTTATTTGCAATTTAGTCATCGTAAATATTTTTTAAATTAGACTATTGGTGAATTATCCGTTGTAGAATCAGGCGTTTGGAACTTGGTTCTTTTACTTCCTTCATACATTTCATATTTTACCAAACGCGCTTCCAAACTCGCATTAAATAATTTAATTTTTCGAGAAGGTTTAAGCCCAACATATTTCAAAGCTTCTAAATTGGCAGTAATAAACCAGGCATTGGTTCCTGGATAATTTTTCTTCAAAGTGTCCCCAATATTTTTGTAGAATTCTTCCATGTGAATATCCAAACGTTCATCATAAGGCGGATTGAATACAATATGCAATTTGCCTTGGGAATTTTTTTCCGTATCAAAGAAATTATTTTCTTCAATGGTGATGTATTCTTCTAAATTGGCATTTTTAATATTATCCTTTGCCTTACTTACCGCACTCGGCGCTTTATCAAATCCTTTTATGGT
>CALQBR020000161.1 GCA_943328865.2 Sphingobacterium thalpophilum | reverse complement strand
TTACGACTTTTAAACTTTCGACTTACTTGAGCGCTTGTTTTTATGCTGTAAAGGGAGGTTTTAAACCGTTGTTTTATTGTGTACTCTTGGATTTGTTTTTAAAAATAGGAGTTGACGTACTATTTAGGTTAAAAATAAAAGAAAGACTCCTGAATTTCAGGAGTCTTAGGGTTAGTCAAGTTTATTTTTTATGTAATATTTACCATCTAAATCGTCATCAAAATCATCGATTTTCATTGGTTTTGGTTTTGGCTTACCTGCGTTAGCTTTCTTTTTCCATAATTCAAATTTATCCGCAGTCAACTTCTTTTTCATAATTTCAAGAACCTCTTTTTCAACCAATCCAAATTCTTTTTTGATGATTTCAAAAGGATTTCTTTCTTCTAAAGCTAAGGAAACCAATTTTTCCATTTGGTTCCAACTCAATTCTATGTTTTTACTCTTTTTCATTACTTGAATTAAATTCAGGATACATTTTTAAGTTGATAATATCTATATCAATATTAATAAAAAAAACAATTACTTTTTCAACGAGAGCAATATTTTTTGAACATTTTTGCTTTTTTCAAAAGATTGGTTTTTAAACTATGATATTTGCAATATATCGGATAATTTGTTGTTTTTCTTACTGTTTTTGTCTGCTCCTCAAAGAATTAAAATAAGAATTATCTTCTTTTTTTGTTCCAATAACGTTTTGAAAAGTCGTCCAAATTATTTAATCCAACGAAAAGTTAAATTAATCCGGGGATTTATTGGTTTGGCTGTTTTCGAGATTTGGTGTTTCCAATTGTGTTGAGTAGCTCCTTTCATAATTAATAAACTACCGTGTTGAAGGATCATTTTGTGTTTTCTGATTTTATCACAATTGTGCTGCAAGTGAAAAACGCGTTCTGCTCCTAAACTGATGGAGGCGATCACGGGATTTGTTCCCAATTCCTTTTCATTGTCGGCATGCCAGCCATTGCTGTCTTTTCCGTTTCGATAGAGATTCAGTAATACGCTTGTGAAATTCGTATCGCAAACAGACGCTATTTGATTTTTAATCTTTTGCAAAAGGGGATTCCAAGGATGCGGCTCCATTGTCAAATTAGAATAAGTATACGCTTTGTCCGTATTTCCATATAAAGCCGTCAGTCGGGGTTGTGGATGTGTTTTGCCAAAAACGGTAATTGAATCTTGTTGCCAAAGCGTAGTTTCTAATAATTCTATAAAAAGGGCATCTGCTTCGGCTGCCTCAAAGAAGTGCGGGTAATAGCTGATTTCACCATCGGGCAAGTCTAAAAGTATTTTTTCTGAAGGGAAAAGAGATTGCATAACATTAAAGATAGGGTAAGTATTGATTCTGATCCAATCGATTTCGCAATTGGGTTGTTCTAATAAAAATAGTAATTATACCGTTTAAAGATATCATTTTTTAGGTGCTTTTTTTAAAATTGAGGTTCATAATTACAATAGCAAAAAGGATTAGGCCCATGCCAAACCATTGGATTAAAGTTATTGTTTCATTCAATATAAAATATGCCATCAACACTGAAACAGGAAGTTCTAGAGAGGAGACAATGCTTCCTAGTCCAATTCCTGTATTAGGGAAACCGATGTTCATGAGTATTGGAGGGAGTAACGTTCCGAAAACTGCTAATAGAATACCCCATTTGTAGAAAATGGCAACATTGAAAGGCGTGTTTTGAGTAGCTAAGACAAAAAAGAAAACAATTCCTGCACCTCCTAAGAGCATGTATAAACTTCGTTTTGTAGATGAAAATTCAAGGGCTACTCGATTAGAAGCATACATTGTGGCGGTAAAGGAAGCAGCAGCCAAAAGACCTAAGACAATACCTCGCCAGTCTAATGCTATTTCATTTTGGATCAGGTTGGTTGATAAAACGGTTCCGATTAATACCGTTATAACAGCAATCATTTTAATGACAGTGGGCTTTTTCTTATCCAATACCATTTCTAAAAAAACACCCATCCATACGGTTTGCATTAACAAGACAATTGCAATAGAAACGGCGATGTATTTGACGCATAAATAATAAAAAACGCTCGTCAGCCCAATTGATGTGCCAGATAACAATAATTGCATCACTTCTTTGGGGGTTACTTTGGTTTTATTTGATTTCTGAAATAAATTCAAAAGATACATGCCGATAATGCCAATGATAAATTGCGATGCAGTGACTTCTGCTGTTGTGAATCCATCTTGATAAGCGAGTTTGACAAAAGTAGCAAGCATGCCATAGCTGATAGCGCCCAATCCGATCCAAATGACTCCTTTTAATACGTTGCTGTCTGACATTTTTTTGATTTAGCGTAGGATAAATATAGCGATTAGATGGGATTTAGTGTCTTTTTTGTATGACAATATAAATTAAATAAATCCGATGACAGATTTTTATTATTTCCGTAAATTGCCGACTTAATTTACATTAAAAAAAGCATGGATCAAGTAAAACCATATATCCCAAAGAATAAAGTAAGAATTGTAACGGCTGCCGCACTTTTTGATGGTCATGATGCTGCAATAAATATCATGCGAAGAATTATTCAAGCAACAGGTGTTGAGGTCATTCATTTAGGCCACGACAGAAGTGTTGAAGAAGTGGTAAATACCGCGATTCAAGAAGATGCGAATGCGATTGCGATGACCTCTTATCAAGGTGGTCACAATGAATATTTTAAATATATGTATGATCTTTTACAGGAAAAAGGAGCAGGGCATATTAAGATTTTCGGTGGTGGTGGTGGTGTAATTTTGCCATCGGAAATTTCAGAATTACATGAGTACGGCATTACCCGTATATATGCACCAGATGATGGCAGAGCAATGGGATTGCAAGGAATGATTAATGATTTGGTGGAGCGCGCTGATTTTTCTGTAGGTGATAAATTGACAAACGAAATCAATCAGTTAGCAGCAAAAAGTCCAACGGCTATCGCTCGAATTATTTCTTCGGCAGAAAATTTTCCTGAAGTAGCCAAACCAGTTTTGGAGGCTATTCAGCATATAAATGAATCATGTAAGACACCAGTGCTTGGGATTACAGGAACGGGTGGGGCAGGGAAATCGTCTTTAGTGGATGAATTGGTGCGTCGATTTTTAATCGACTTTCCAGAGAAAACTATTGGATTAATCTCAGTAGATCCTTCAAAGCGCAAAACAGGTGGCGCACTCTTAGGAGATAGAATTCGTATGAATGCGATCAATAATCCTAGAGTATACATGCGTTCGTTGGCGACACGACAGTCAAATTTAGCATTGTCAAAATATGTAGCTGATGCGATACAAGTCATTAAGGCGGCAAAATACGATTTGATTATTCTTGAAACTTCTGGTATAGGACAATCCGATACGGAAATTATGGACCATTCTGATGTTTCTTTGTATGTGATGACACCAGAGTTTGGAGCAGCTACCCAATTGGAAAAGATTGACATGTTGGATTTTGCAGATTTGGTAGCGATTAATAAATTTGACAAGCGCGGTTCCTTGGATGCTTTGCGCGATGTAAAAAAACAATACCAACGCAATCATAATCTTTGGGATGCCAATCCAGATGATTTACCAGTTTTTGGTACTATTGCCTCTCAGTTCAATGATCCTGGAATGAATACGCTTTATAAAGCGATTATAGATAAAATAGTAGAGAAAACGGAAAGTGATTTAAAATCGACATTTATGATTACTCGGGAGATGAGCGAGAAAATATTCGTCATTCCACCCCACAGAACCCGTTATTTGTCTGAGATTGCTGAGAATAATAGAAAATATGATGCGACAGGAGTAACCCAACAAAAAGTAGCTCAAAAACTTTATGGGATATTCAAAACCTTAGAAAGTGTTTCTGGAAGATTACCACTAATCAATAAAGCCGGCATTGACGATACTTCTGTTTTACCAAGTGCTACAGAATTAAATGATGAGAATCGAATTTTCATTAATTTATTATTGAATCAGTTCGATAAAGTGAAAATGGATTTAGATCCCTACAATTGGGAAATCATCCTGACTTGGGATGAAAAAGTCAACAAATACAAAAATCCAGTTTACAGTTTTAAAGTTAGAGATAAGGAAATAAAGATTGCGACCCACACAAAAAGTTTGTCTCATTCTCAGATTCCAAAAGTGGCTTTGCCAAAATATGAAGCATGGGGTGATATTTTGCGTTGGTGTTTACAGGAAAATGTACCTGGTGAATTTCCTTTTACTTCTGGATTGTATCCTTTCAAGCGAGAAGGGGAGGACCCCTCTAGAATGTTCGCAGGAGAAGGTGGGCCAGAGCGAACCAACAAGCGTTTTCACTATGTAAGTGCTGGATTACCTGCTAAACGTTTGTCTACAGCTTTTGATAGCGTTACGTTGTATGGAAATGATCCGCATTTGCGTCCTGATATTTATGGAAAAATAGGGAATTCTGGTGTTTCTGTTTGTTGTTTGGATGATGCCAAAAAATTATATTCAGGTTTTGATTTGGTACACGCCATGACTTCGGTGAGTATGAC
>CALQBR020000160.1 GCA_943328865.2 Sphingobacterium thalpophilum | reverse complement strand
CCTTTGCCAAGACCAAAAGTCACAAATTCTGTCGGGTTCTTATTATTTCGGGCGGTAATGATTAAATCCGAATAATCGGCATAAGGAACTTCTTTTACGGTTATGGTGTTAAAGTTTTTTACTACTCCACCCACTTTCATGGTGAGATTACTAATTGGTTTACCCGAATCGCTATCATTCGTACAAGCACTTAAGAAAAGCATCCAAAAAATTACAAAAATAAAAAGGTATATTTTTTTCATTATACATAGATTAAAGAGTTGATAATCTTAAAGTTATGAATAAAAAAGCAAAATAATTCTATTTGGTTTTGAAATAGTATTAGGAATAGACAAATGGGAATTATAAAACTATAAACTACAAGATCAATCAAAAACTAAAGAAAATAGAATCCAAATCATAACGAATCTCCAAACCCTAATATTAAAAATTTGAAGCAATATAAACTTGCCTATAGTTGTATCTGACGTTCAATTTGCTGGTCTAAAGAAATAAAAGTTTCAGTTCTAGAAACCCCCGCAATAGCTTGAATTTTGGTATTTAATAACTGCATCAAATGCTCATTGTCGCGACAGATAATCTTGATTAAAATGGACCAGTTTCCAGTGGTGTAATGGCATTCTAAAACTTCTGGGATTTTCTTCAATTCTTTTACTGTTTCCGGATTTCGGGATGCGATATCAAGATAAATACCAACAAAAGCCATTGTTTTGTACCCCAAGGCTTTAGCATCTACTATGAATTTAGATCCCGAAATTACTCCCGAATTTTCCAATTTACGCAACCGCTGGTGTATGGCGGCTCCTGAAATCCCAATCTTATGAGCAATTTGAAGAATCGGTTTTCGAGCATCATCCATAAGAAACCGAAGTATTTCCTTGTCAATGCCATCAATTGTAATGGTATGCGCGTTAATTTTCATAAATATGGTATTCAATCTAAAATAAGGTTTTAGATTTTGTTGAATAATAAAAATACAAAAAAAAGCTGTTATTTATTTCTAAACAACAGCTTTAATTAACTCTTAATAAAATACTTACGCCATTACATTATTAGGATTATAACCCTCGTAGTTTTTTTCTTTTTCGTGAAATACAACGCCAAACTCTTCCAATTCCTTCAAAATTGGCAGATAAACTTCTCTATTAATAGGCAATTGTACCCCTGGAGTTTTAATATTTCCGTTTAGGATTTGTAAGGTTGCCATCGCAACAGGAAGTCCTACAGTTTTTGCCATCGCAGTATAGGTCTGATCATCGCCCAAACAAACCATTTTAGAGTCAATTTGTTTTTCGACACCATCGATTTCAAAACCAAATTTGTGGTACATCACAATCATGTCTTTATCTTCAGGTTGTAAGGTCCAACTATCGGTTAATATTTTTTCTAAAATCTGGGCTGGGGTGGCGTTTTTGAGTCCAACGATTTTATTTGGATTGAAGAGGTCGAGTTCGACTAATTTATCCCACATCACATCATCCTGATCGATTTTAAGAAGATGGCGTAATTTAATTTCAACAGAATCCGTTGGATGATAAGGCAGAAATAAATTAACGAATCCACGGTAACTCATTGTCTCGGTATCATCTACAATATAGCTATCGTCAGTCATACCTAATTGAACAAACATATCCCAGGCTTTTGAAAAACCTACTCTTCTCAAGGTACCGCGGTATAAAGTCAACACGTCGTCGAGGCCATAAATACTTCTATATTTTAAGGAATCACGATTGGCATAACCTTCAAATCGGCCATACCCTTCGACTTCCATAAACTCGGTTCTGCGAAATAATTTTTGGTATGGAATGTATTTGTAAGTACCTTCCTGAATAAATTTGGCAGCACCTCCTTGACCCGCAAGCACAACGTTTCTAGGTGCCCAAGTGAATTTGTAATTCCATAGATTGGTATCCGATTCAGGTGCTACTAATCCGCCACAGAAGGATTCAAACAAAATCATTTTCCCGCCTTGATCATGAACTTCGTCAATAATTTTCATGGCGCTCATGTGATCAATTCCTGGATCTAGCCCAATTTCATTCATCAAAATCAGGTTGTTTTCTTTGGCAGCAGCGTCCAGTTCCTGCATCGCATCGCTAATATAAGAAGCCGTAACCATATGTTTTTTATAAAGGATACAGTCTCTTGCGACTTCAATATGCAGGTGGGCCGGCAACATCGAAATTACAATAGCTGCTTTCTCAATTTCCTTTTTTCTCTGATTTTCATCAAAAATATCGAGGGCTATGGCAGTGGCATTGGGATGATTGTTGGTTTTTCTTTGTGCCAATGCTACTGATAAATCACCAATAGTAAGGTGAAGATTTTCTTGTGTAGATTTATTTAAAAGGTATTTAATTAATGAGGATGCGGATCTCCCGGCACCGATGATTAAGATGTTTCTCATGAGGTTTTTAATATGAAAACAAAGGTATTGATTTGTTGTATTTATAAAAATTTTAAATCCATAAAAAAGCCCACAATCATAAATGGTGGGCCGAGGTGATGTATTTAGTCTAAAAGGAATACTACTGTAATTCTTCTAGTTGTTCTAAATCTTGTTGTGCTTCTTTTTTAGATTCGATTTTCTTCTCTTCAAATTGTTTGTCTACTTCTACTTCGTCCTTTGTAAACAATTCTTTTCCTATTACCACCGAAAGAGACAAAAGAGAAAGTAATAGTAATAGTTTGATAAATTTTCCTTGTTTGACATCTGATTTCTTTAGTGCTAAAAAACCAAATACCAATGCAATGCCAACTGGGATTAAAGCTAAAGTCCCTAGCGGTAAAAATGCAAATACAATACTCAAAATGGTAAAAACAATTGCAATAAATAAAAATAATTTTCTCATGATATTATAAAATATTTAAATCCCTGTTGCGGTTGATAATGTAAGTTGCCCAGTTCCTACTGGTATGCTGAATTTAATTAATGCAGGTATTTTTTTGGAATCTGCGGTAAGCCAAATTAAGTTTTTGTCTTTTCCTTTCAAGGCATCTGTTTTAGCAGAAATAGCAATTTTAAAACATTCTTTGGAACCTAAATTTCCAGCAGAAATCGTTTCTTTCCCCATGAATTTCACCAATACAGGAATTTCTTTTTCATCAAAAACGATTACAAAAGACTTGGTTTGGCCATTTTTAAAATTTTGAAAGTCTACTGTTCTGAGTTTGTATAAGATCGAAACAACATCCTGTGTAGTGCCACCAACTGTGAATGTATTCTTGGTTTCAGGAGTATTTTTTCGCTTAGTCGTACTGATGATTGTTTTGCCATCCGCTTTGAAAACATATTTTTCAGATTTGGCATAGCTTCCTTCATTGATGCTGCGTTTGTACAAGCTAGGTCTTAATGTAATTGGATCAACATAAGACTCATACAAATCTCTGATTTTGAAAAAGGAATCCCATTTAGAGAAAGTGGCTGCTTGGCAACTTAAATGAAGAAAACTCTTTTTGGAAGTCTTCATGGTTTCTGTTTCCATTGAAACCTGAGCCAAATGGGTTAACAAACCACTCATATTATAGGAAGCAGCATAAATCAACTTTTCATTGGGTTTTATTTGTGAAAAACCAACATTTAAAGACAAGAGCAGACAAAGGGTAAAAAGTAGTTTTCTCATTGTTTTTTATTTATTTGAAGGAACAAATGTAAGATTATTTTTTAGGTGCTAATGCCAAAATTTTTCTAAAAAAAAACAGTTTTGCTAGATTAGCGCTATTTTTGCTTCCGAATTTTATAAAATACTCATGGAAAGAAAGATAGTTACAACAGCCACTTTATTTGGAGCAATCGCAATTATTTTAGGCGCTTTTGGCGCACATGCTTTAAAAAAGTTGTTGCCGGTTGAAGCCTTAAACACATTTGAAACAGGAGTAAAATACCAAATGTATCACGCTCTTTTTTTACTTTTCGTGGCAACTACACCATTGGTTACCCTAAAGGCAAAAAAAACGATTTTCTATTTAGTAATTTTGGGAATTATCCTGTTCTCAGGATCTATCTATTTGCTGGCCACTAATTCATTGACTGCTTTTGATTTTAAAACAATCGGTTTTCTAACCCCAATTGGTGGTTTATTATTGATTTTGGCATGGGTGATGCTGTTTTTAAATGTTTTGAAGAAAAAGCAATAATATTTCTTTCGTTAAATAAATCATATCTTAAATATAATTTTTACTTTTGCAGTCAATATTGTATTACAATATATTAACATAGAATAATAACTACATTAACATTACAATAACTAAGTTATGGAGCAAAGCAATCTATCTACTATATCGATTTCGTTGGAAAAATATGGTATAAAAAACACTGAGAACATAATATATAACCCATCTTACGAGTCTTTATATAACGAAGAATTAAATCCAAATTTAGAAGGATTTGAGAAAGGACAGTTATCAGAACTAGGAGCGGTTAATGTAATGACTGGAGTGTTTACAGGAAGATCTCCAAAAGACAAATATATTGTTGAAGACGCTACTACCAAAGACACTATTTGGTGGACTTCTGAGAAAGCGGTTAATG
>CALQBR020000159.1 GCA_943328865.2 Sphingobacterium thalpophilum | reverse complement strand
TAGCCGCTTTTTCAATCACTTGTTGCAACGCCTTAAGCCCGCCATGGATGTCTCCTATAACTAATGTTCTCATTTTTTAATTTATGGATGGGAAATTACATAAAAAAAGCGCAGGGCAATGGTTTTGTAAGGAAAAAATTGGATAAAAACCACCTATTGGATTAATCATATTTCATTTTCCTTAAAATCCGCATGGTTTCTTTAAAGGACACATAGACATTGGACGTAGTCTTTGTTTTTAATAGCGGCTTGGCTTCGATTAACTTTTCTCTGGCGGATTCAAATCCGTTTAAATAACAAATCATTAAAACAGAAGGCAGGTTTTCTAGATCTTTATTTTCTGCTTTAGACAAAGACTGTCCTTTCTCTAATTTAGCAATCAATAACAAAGTCTGATTGTAAATAGTTGCCAACATCTCTTTGTTGAATTTTGGAGGTTGGAACAGCATTTCAGTATCTATTTTGTAATAGCCGTTTTCTTCAAAACGAATGGTTACTTTCTCTAGTGGATAATAACTCGTTTTGTCATTCAGCCCTAGTGCCACATACTCGATAATAGTAAAAAAATCTTCGTTAAAATCTATTGTCACCACATCCAATGCCGAATAGAATAATTTAACCTGTTCGTTAATCAGTTCTATGTCTACCCGAGACAGGTAAATTTTATCGCGAATTTTCTTTGGAATACCAGCCCAGCAAATCACAAATAGTTCTTTGAATACCTTGTATTTTGGAGTCATGTCTTTGTGACGGAAATTCATAAAATCAATCACGCCATCTAGCGTATATTCAATGCTATTTCGGGAGCTGTTTTCAATAGCAATAACGGTTGCGGCATTTTGAAAATTCTTCTCAAAAGCACCTGAAACAGGAATGGAATTGCTGCCTATACGGATAAAAAAAGTATGGGCTAAAATGGTGTGGATTCCTTTTTTAAAATATGAAGTTTTGTCGTTTGGTTTTATCGTTATTAATCCAATTACTTTGTCTTTCGGCAAACTCGGGAAAGGCACATTCTCATATTGAATTTTCGGTGGATTTTCCAAAAAGGCATTCACCAGATTCTGTATCCGACTGTCGTCAAAAAAATCATCCCCTACGATTTCATTATTCTGATCTTCGACGCCAACCACGATATATGAATTGTTCGTTTTGCGGCTTTGCGAAGAAGCAGATTTCGGAGCACTAAACTGTGAACATAGCACAAAAGTTGATGCGAGGTAGAATGTTCAATTAACCACTGAAACCGCTTTTTTGCAAAACCGCTGTTAGCGGGTCGTTGTTTTATTTCCTTTTGTTTCTTTATCAATCTGTCAATTTAAATCTATTTTACACTTGAGCTTTTCGGCATATTTTTGGATTTCATCGTTGTATGATTTGACCATATCTTTATTTAGCTTTTTCGAAATTTGATTGTACTCCTCTTTTACCTTATCATCAATAGCACCTTCATGTTCAATTTGCCAACAAATAAAGTTGAACAAGCCATAATGTTTTACAAAAATATCATTATCAGTAATCAATACATCGAACACCTCCTTTTTGATGTCTTTGTATGACTGATTCTTCACAAAACTGCCAAGTACTTTTAACATAGCTAATTCTACGTCTTGGTCTTTACCTGCTGTCATTAATCGTTGGTATCTTTTTCTATCGGTATAAAACATTCCGGATCTCGATGGGATAGTTGTCGCAAGAAAAATTCCAAAAGATGCTAAACCGGCTGTAAACACAATAACTCCATATGGATTCGCTAAATAGTTTACCATAAAAAAACACATAACAGCAAAAACTATAGAAGCTATAGGTCCCGCTAAAAGTACATTTGCAAATTTTCGTAGATTATTTGATGAATCATCTTTAGGGACTGTTAAACCCAAACCACCGTAGTAGCCGAAGTTTTTATTAAGATATATTTTTATTTTTTCTTCTTCTCTTTTTATTCCGAGCAATCCAACTACAAGTAACTCAAATCTGAATCTTTGTAGTAAACCCATAACTACGTGGCCCAGTTCATGAATTAATAAAACGAAATGCATTATAATGATTACTCCAATTATCAGAATAATTTTATCTTCTTGCGTTTCAACTTTCATATTCTTAGCAAATTCAATAACATTTGAAAGTCTGATCAATATGAAAAAAAGAATTGTTGCTAAAGCAAGACCAAAATATTTCAGGTAATTATTTTTCATTTTAAACAGGGTTTATTTTGTTTCCTTATATCACATTAGACATCTTTATGGTCTTTACAATGCCCGCTAACGTAGGATTTGAATTAGACAAAGCGCAAATGTGTTTCAAAAACTTGGCCTTTCCTTCTCGGGTATGCATGTTCAACTGACGCTTTTTGTCATAAAAACTGCACTCATCATTGTGGGACAAAAGATTTTTGATTAAAATACGCTTATTAATCATTTGTTTTTTGCTGTTTTTTTTGACACTTCAGACTTAATTGATTTAAGGTTCAAAAATTAAGTTTTTAAAAATATAAAAAGAAAATCACAAATCATCCTTAAAGCCAATGCCTTCAAGCAATTTTTAACGCATTGTTAACATTAAACTTCTAAAAAAAAATTCAATTTGCATCCTTAAAAATAAGACACTAATTTCTAGACAATAAAAACACGAATATGGAAGAAAATACGGCGACTTTGGACATTAGAGCAATCAATGAAAAAATTGAAAGAGAAAGTGCTTTTATCGACCTGCTCAGCATGGAAATGAACAAAGTGATTGTGGGTCAAAAACACATGGTCGAGCGATTGTTAATCGGACTTTTAGGACAAGGGCATATCTTGTTGGAAGGCGTTCCCGGTTTGGCAAAAACATTAGCAATTAACACCCTTTCCCAAGCCGTTGACGGTTCTTTTAGCCGGATTCAGTTCACGCCCGATTTATTACCTGCCGATGTTGTAGGAACGATGATTTACAACATCAAACAAAATGAATTTTCCATAAAAAAAGGCCCTATTTTCGCCAATTTCGTTTTGGCCGATGAGATCAATCGTGCCCCTGCAAAAGTACAATCCGCTTTATTGGAAGCGATGCAGGAAAAACAAGTCACTATTGGCGATACCACTTTCAAGTTAGAAAGACCGTTTTTGGTTTTGGCGACTCAAAACCCTATCGAACAAGAAGGAACCTATGCTTTGCCAGAAGCACAAGTAGACCGTTTTATGTTAAAAACGGTGATTGATTATCCAAAAATGGATGAAGAGCGATTGGTCATTCGTCAAAACCTAAAAGGAGCTTACGAAAAAGTGAATCCAGTAGTTTCTGTGGAACAAATCATCCGCGCGCAAGAAGCAGTTCGTGAAGTCTACATGGATGAAAAAATTGAAAAATACATCCTAGATATCGTTTTCGCCACCCGTTACCCAGAGCAATATAAATTAGAAAATCTGAAGCCATTAATCAGTTTTGGAGCCTCGCCTCGTGGCAGTATCAATTTAGCCAATGCAGCCAAATGTTATGCGTTCATCAAGCGTCGTGGGTATGTGATTCCCGAAGATGTTCGCGCCGTAGTGCATGATGTGTTGCGTCACAGAATTGGAATTACCTATGAGGCCGAAGCGGAAAACATTACCTCTGTTGAGATTATCAACAAGATTATCAATGAAATTGAAGTCCCTTAATTTTTGTTCCAAGTGTATCGTTTCATGTTAATACAACCTGAAACAATGACAACCTAAAACAAAGAAACAATGGATACCAAAGAATTACTCAAAAAAGTACGAAAAATAGAAATCAAAACCCGAAGATTGAGCGATCATATCTTTTCGGGAGAATACCATACGTCTTTCAAAGGTCGTGGAATGACTTTCAGTGAGGTGCGCCAATACCAATATGGGGACGACATTCGTGCCATTGATTGGAATGTAACCGCCCGTTACAACGAAGCCCATGTCAAAGTCTTTGAGGAAGAGCGGGAGTTGACCATGATGTTGATGGTGGATATTAGTGGTTCAGAGTCTTTTGGTTCTAAAAGCCAATTCAAAAAGGATATCGTAACTGAAATCGCTGCTACAATGGCTTTTTCAGCGACCCAAAACAACGATAAGATTGGCTTGATTTTGTTTTCTGACCAAATCGAATTGTATATTCCACCCAAAAAAGGGAAATCCCATGTGCTGAGAATCATTCGGGAATTGATTGAATTTGAGCCAAAAAGTTATCAAACGGATTTGGCACAAGCCTTAAAGTTTTTATCGGGAACGCAAAAGAAGAAAGCCATTGTATTTTTGATTTCTGATTTTATGACTCAAGATTACGAGCATACCCTGAAGATTGCTTCCAAAAAGCACGATATTACGGGAATTCGAGTTTATGATATCCGAGAAGAAAAAATGCCAGATCTTGGTATGGTTTCGATGCAGGATGCTGAAACGGGAGAAATCCAACTGGTCAATACAGGTTCCAAAGCAGTCCGATTGGAATATGAAAAACAATACCACGACAAAGTACACTATTTTAAGGAAACCTTTAGGAAATCGGGATCGGGTGTTGTAGATACTCGGGTTGATGAGAGTTATGTGACAAAATT
>CALQBR020000158.1 GCA_943328865.2 Sphingobacterium thalpophilum | reverse complement strand
CTATAGTAAAATCTTCTTTGAGGTAAGTATTATAAAGAATCGAACCCACTAAAAAACCGCTTAAAACAAAGAAAAGCTCCACACCCCAAAAACCAAAGAAGGAAAATAACTGAGTAATGGAACCTGAAGAATGGGGATAAATCGACAAAATATGAGCGCATAAAACCATCATAATAGCAACTGCGCGCATCAAATCCAAACCAAAAATACGTTTACTACTACTCATTTAATTCCTATTCTTAGGATCCATAAATTACGCTATACAGATAAAAATGATCTTAAGAATCATTTAAAAACCGACCCTATTGATTAAAATAAAGAAGCAATAATTTTTTCAATGGTTATTCCTTCTGCGTCGGCTTTGTAGTTTTTTACCATCCTATGCCTAAGGATTCCTGTAGCAACGGCTTTGATATCTTCGATATCGGGAGAGAATTTGCCGTTAAAGGCAGCATGTGCCTTAGCAGCTAGGATCAGGTTTTGAGAAGCTCTTGGACCTGCCCCCCAATCGATATAATTCTGGATAAAACTATTGGACATTTTATTATCTGGGCGCGTTTTACTTACTAAGGTTACCGCATATTCAATGACATTATCCGTTACAGGTATCCTGCGAATCAAATTTTGAAAATCGATAATTTCCTGTGCTGTAAAGAGTGCATTAATAGTCTGATGCAAATCTGAAGTCGTACTTTTAACCACCTGCACTTCCTCTGCAAAAGAAGGATAATCCAATTTAATAGAAAACATAAAACGGTCTAATTGAGCCTCTGGCAAGGGATAAGTTCCTTCTTGCTCAATCGGGTTTTGTGTGGCTAACACAAAATAAGGAAGTGATAATTTATAATTATAGCCCGCAATGGTAACGGCTCTTTCCTGCATGGCTTCTAACAAAGCAGCCTGTGTTTTTGGAGGAGTTCTATTGATTTCGTCTGCCAAAATAATATTAGAAAATATCGGCCCTTTGATAAACTTAAACTGACGGTTTTCGTCCAAAATTTCACTTCCCAAAATATCTGAAGGCATCAAGTCGGGCGTAAACTGAATGCGTTTAAAATCCAATCCTAAAGCTTGAGCAATGGTGTTCACCATTAAAGTTTTGGCTAACCCAGGTACTCCAACTAGCAATGCATGTCCTCCTGAAAAAATGCTAAGTAGAATTTGATCCACCACTTCTTCTTGGCCTACAATGATTTTGGCGATTTCCTTTTTTAGTTCTTTTCTTTTTTGAACCAGATGTTGAATTGCTGCTACGTCGGACATTACTACTGTATTTTAAATTAAAAAAGAGTTGGCTTTATGATTCATAAAACGAACTCTTTTATTTATTTTATAAAAAATTATTTTTTTAACCAATTATTAGTAAAAACACAATCTCTGTATTCCCCATTTATTTTGATATACGTCTCTTTAATTTTTTCCTCAGACCATTTGGCAATCGCTTTTATTTGTTTCTCCTTCAAAGCAATATTTTTAATTTTGACATAATCCTGAGTGTAATTAGCGATATGCTCATTAATCCGATTGGTTACGGTAATGATCTTGTATTTTTTAGTCCCTTTTTGATCCTCATCCATTAAAGGATAGGAAACTTCTCCTTCTTTCAAGCTAGAAACCTGACCATACAAACTAGGATCCATTTTAGTCAATTCAAAACGGGTGTCTTGGGTTTGTGGATTAATCAAAACGCCGCCATTGGCTTTGGTTTCTTTTTCGTCCGATAACGTTCTGGCTGCTTCGGAGAAAGTAATTTCTTTATCTTCGATTCTTTTTTTAATCAAAGTGATTTTTTCTTTGGCTTCCTTAAGAGCGGCCTCCGTCACTTTAGGAGTCAATAAAATATGTCTTAAATCGATTTCCTGACCTCTAATTTTCTCCACATAAATAATGTGATATCCAAAATCTGTTTCAAATGGTTCAGAAATTTCACCTTCATTTAAAGAGAATGCCACCTCTTTAAACTCTTTTACAAAAGGTGTTTTTCTAGTCATTTTATAAAACCCACCATTGGATCTAGACCCCGGATCTTGTGAATACAAAACGGCCTTACTAAAAAAACTTGCTCCTTGAAGGATTTCTCGCTTAAATTCTTTGAGCTTATCAATCACTTTTTGTTTCTCTTCTGGAGCTACTTTTGGCATAACAACAATTTGAGATACTTCCATCTCTGAACCAAAAACAGGCAATTCAGTAGTTGGTATTTTTTTAAAAAACATGCGTACCTCTTCTGGAGTTACCTCAACGGCATCAACAATTTTACGTTGCATTTCTTCGGTCAACTTGTTTTCTTTTAAAATATCAAAAAAATAGGTTTTGAAATCCTCAACCGTATTCTTTTTATAATATTGTACCACTTTATCCATAGAACCGATTTGCTCTACCATATAGTTGATTCGTTCATCCATCATTTTTTTGATTTCATCATCCGTCACCACTATACTATCTTGAATAGCTTGATGTGCATACAATTTATCCTCAAGCAATTTACCTAACATCTGACACCTGGTAATATTTGCAACTGAATTCCCTTGACTTGAAATTTCTAGATAACCTTTATCAATATCTGAATCTAAAACAATAAAATTTCCTACTGTAGCAATTATACCATCAATTTTTTGAAGTTGACCTGGCTCCTTGGCCTTATCTGCATTCACCGTTTTTTCTACAATTATTTCTTGTGCAACCATTACACTTGAAAATAAAAAAAGACAAATGAGCAGTGTTATTTTATTATTTAAAATTTTCATATTTATTGTTTTTGTTGGCATTATCTAAGATTTCGCATCCAAAATTTATCATTCAACTGCGTTTATTTTTGACCTGTATTTATCTAGGACAAACTAGGATTTCATCTCTTTTTTAACTTTATCAAAAGTCGATTGATTGACTTCTAATTTGAACTCTGTTTTCAAGTCCTTCACCCAATTTTCTTCTAAATACAACTGGTAATCATTAATCGCTTTTCCCTTACATTCTTCTAATGTTTTAGCAACCGAAGGAATTACTTGATTTACTTTAACTACATAATAATAATCCCCTTCTTTAATGATATCAGAAACGCCGGCTTTAAATTGCAAGCCTTTTGGCAATACATCATTCCCTTCTTCAAAAACACCACTATTGGTCATCACATTCACTACACCATCTTTTACGTTTAATTGTTCCTTGATATAATCCGTGGTTTTTCCTTTACCCAATGCTTTCTTCGCCTTTTTGATCACATCCATCTTTGTTGAGGAGGCGATTACTACGTCTACTCTATCCTTCCAATTATAGTTTTTAAGGTTTGTCTCATAAAACTTTTTCAAGCCCAAGGTATCGCTTTTTGATTTGGTCCAGATTTCTTTTTCCATTAAATCAAATAACAACAATCCATCACGGTATTCATCCATCACGGCTGAAAACTCAGGAAATTCTTTTTCTAGGTTGTCTTTAAAATAACTATTTAATTGCTCGTCAACGAATTTCTGATACAAATGATCGGTCAATTTACTGATTGGTTTAAGAGCAATTCCATTTTGTTGCTGTTCTTTTACATAAGTTAAAAAAGCGGTTCCGTCAATAGGCCTGTCATTAATGGTGAGCCATTTATTGGCTAGCACTTTACTATTTGTTGGAATATCCCATTTTCCTTCATAAATATCATTGGAAATTAATTTAACCAATGCTGTATAGGTCTTATTATCTCTCTTTACAGGGTATTTCTTTCTTAATTTATCGGTCATCGAGGCAAAAATCAAACGAGAACGATCGTCTTTACTGACTTTTTTCCCCAATTCAGTCTGCATTTCTGGAAATTTTTTTAGTGGAAATTTTCCAATTAATTTTACAATATGCCATCCAAATTGACTCTGAAAAGGTTCTGAAATCGGTTTTTCGGTGGTTAGCGCAAAAGCTACACTTTCGAATTCTTCGGAACTTAATTGACCCGAACCAAAGCGATTTATCACTCCTCCTTTAGAAGAAGACGATTTGTCTTCAGAAAATTGTTTAGCCAGATCTTCGAATTTTTCCCCTTGTTGGAGTTTTTTATATATATCTTGAATGGTGTTTTTAGGTTTATCAATATCCGATGGTGTGTCACCAGTAGTCGTTGGATTTAAAATCATAATATGCGCTACTGAAATTTCACCTCTATTATCTCTAATGTCTTCTACTTTAATCAAATGATAACCATAGCGTGTACGGACAGGATTAGAAATAGATCCTTTTGACGTTTTATAGGCTTCAGATTCAAATGCATAAAGCATTTTAAATGCAGAAAAATAACCTAAATTCCCTTTGTTGTCTTTTGCCGAAGGTTCTTGAGAATACTGTACTGCTAAATCTCCAAAATCGGCACCTTTTAAAGCCTTTTGACGAATCTCTTGAACTTGTCTAAACGCTTTCAAAGTATCTGCCGGAGTCGCATTCTCCTCTAAGGCAATTAATATATGAGATGCTTTGATTTCTTTCAAATAGCGATTGTAAGCTTCCTCGACCAGTTCTTGGGTAACTTTAGAGTCGGTAGTATAATTTTTGGAAAGCTGCGAGCGGTATGATTTTAAT
>CALQBR020000157.1 GCA_943328865.2 Sphingobacterium thalpophilum | reverse complement strand
TATTCAAGAACTACCTCTACGAACAATATTATCGGTAACATTACACCCGATTGGACAGGGGGAGTAAAAAATAATTTCAAATACAAGAATGTAAGTTTAGGATTCCTAATTGACATTCAAAAAGGAGGCGATGTATTTTCATTAGACACTTACTACGGTTACGCTACTGGATTGTATGATTTTACTGCAGGAACGAATCATTTAGGGAACCCTATAAGAAATACAATTGCTGATGGCGGTGGGGTGATCTTACCAGGTGTTCAAGCTGACGGTACTCCAAACACCGTTGTAGCAGATGCTTCCACTTATGCAAATCCATGGGGATATGTGAGAACGCCGCAAGCAGCTCATGTTTATGATGCTTCTTTTGTTAAATTGAGAGAGGTGAACATTACTTATGTGTTTCCAAAAAACATAATCAATAAATTCTCCGTAGAAAATCTTTCATTTTCTGTAATAGGACGTAATTTATGGATCATTGACAAGAATACGCCTTATTCAGATCCTGAAGCGGGTCTTGGATCAGGTAATATTCAAGGATATCAATCAGGAGCTTATCCTGCTGTAAAAGAAATTGGAGCTAGTTTAAAATTTGAATTCTAAAAAAAACAACCATGAAAAAATACTTATTACTCATAACCTCTGTTGTAATTCTTAGCTGTGCTAGCGATAATGATTTCGAATTATTAAACAAAGATCCTAATAATCCGACTCAGGTATCTGCAGAAGCACTTTTTACTTCCGCAACAAAAAGCTTATTTGACCAAATGGAAAGCACCAACGTAAACACAAATATCTTTCGATTGCTTTCTCAATATTGGACAGAAACGACTTATATAGATGAAAGCAATTATGATTTCAACACTAGAAACATTCCGCAAAATCATTGGGGAGAAATGTATAGAGACGTGTTATATGATTTAAAAAATGCTAAAGCAAATGCTTCTACAGACAAACAAAAAGGGATGATCACTGTTTTAGAAGTGTATACTTGGCAACAATTAGTAGATACCTTTGGAGATATTCCTTACACCAATGCTTTACAAGGCAAAGAAGAACCAACCCCAGCTTATGATGATGACGCAGTGATTTATACCAATTTATTAGTAAGAATAAATAGTGCGATCACATTGTTAAACGCCTCTGATGCTGGATTTACAGGAGCTGACATCATCTATGGTGGCAATATTGAAAAATGGAAAAAGCTAGCCAACTCGGTTAAATTAAAAATCGCGATGAGAATGGCCGATGCAGACAATACGACTATAGCGCAAACAGCAGCTCAAGAAGCAGTATCGGCAGGGGTTTTTACCTCTAACGATGACAATGCTACCTTAGCGTATCAAAATTCTACTCCAAACACCAACCCATTATGGGTAGATCTTGTTCAAAGTAACAGAAGTGATTTTGTTGTTGCCAATACGATTGTGGATTACATGAATACCATAGAAGACCCAAGAAGAGCAACCTATTTTGACAACAATCTAGGTGCAGGTATTTATACTGGAGGGACTTATGGAGACAACAATACTTTTTCAGTTTACACCCATATTGGAGATCGCATGTACGATCCAACCTTCAGAGGGGTTTTGTTAGATTATGCCGAAGTATCGTTTTTATTAGCAGAGGCAAGAGAACGAAATTATACTGTTGGAGGCACTGCTGAAAGCCACTACACGGATGGCATAACTGCCTCTATGTTAGATTGGGGTGTAGAATCCTCAGACATTAATGACTACTTAGCCAATCCTGCTGTTAATTACACAACTGCTACTGGCACTTGGAGACAAAAAATTGGATTTCAATTTTGGTTAGCCATGTATAATAGAGGATTTGAAGGATGGTGCATTTACCGTAAATATGATGCTCCAAGAATGAATACAGCAGTGATATCAGGATTACCAGTCCCTAACAGATATACTTATCCATTAAATGAACCCACTTTAAATGCGATAAATTATCAAGCAGCTGCCACGGCAATTGGGGGTGATCTTCAAGCTACAAAAGTATTTTGGGATATCAATTAATTAGTCCCTTGACTTATTTCTTTAAACCATCCCAGCATTTTGGGATGGTTTTTTATATATTTGCGCCATGGAAAAAGAACACCTTATTTTTGGAATACGAGCAATTATTGAAGCATTGCAATCTGGCAAAGAAGTGGATAAAGTTTTTATTCAAAAAGAAGCTTCAGGTGAATTGATGAAAGATTTAATGAAAGTGATGAAACGCAACAACGTTAACTTCTCTTATGTTCCTGTTGAAAAATTAAACCGACTTACTCCAAACAACCATCAAGGGGCGGTAGCTAGCATCTCTCCTATCTCATTTTTTGATTTAGAAACTTTAATTGAAACGGTTCTTGAAAACGGAAAAGCACCTTTGTTTTTAGTTTTGGACCAAATTTCTGATGCCCGTAATTTTGGTGCAATCATCAGAACTGCGGAATGTACTGGCGTTAATGGAATTATTGTTCAAAAAGCAGGATCTGCTCCTGTGAATGGCGACACCGTAAAAACATCTGCTGGAGCTGTTTTCAATATTCCAATTTGTAAAGTAGAACACATCAAGGATGCTATTTTCTTACTTCAAGCAAGTGGCATAAAAACAGTTGCGGCTACTGAAAAAACAGACCAAAACATTTATGATATTTCTCTGAAAGAACCTGTCGCTATTATCATGGGCTCTGAAGACCGAGGCGTGAATCCATCTGTTTTAAAAATTGTAGATGAAAAAGCCAAACTTCCTATGTTTGGAAGTATTGGTTCTTTAAATGTGTCTGTGGCTTGTGGCGCTTTTTTATACGAAGCCGTTCGTCAAAGAAATTAACAAACCGTTTATTAATATACTAAGACCTGAGACTTTCGTTTCGGGTCTTTTATTTTGGCACTGAATCAGCTTGTTGACCAGCATTTTCTTGAGAAAAATGAGCAATATCATCAACTTGGGTTGGCACATAATGATAGATTACATTCACGTTCGGTGTAAAAAATGGATTGTCGGAATTTTCCATTTCCTCCGCTATCGGCGGTGTTGGTAAATTTACAAAATTGCCATTGGCATCAAATCGCTGCATAAACTTGTCTTCAGCGGGATCAAAATCGGGATGTTCCCAATCGTATTTGATCGCTTTTTTATATTCGGGAGATTTAAAAATAAAGGCAAAAACAAAACCCGTAAAAAACCCAGCCAAATGTCCCTCCCAAGAAATACCTTCTTTAACATTTGGAAAAACATACCAAACCAAACTACCATAAAGCATTACCACCAAAAGCGACAACGCTATAAGTCTATAATGTTTCGTTGCAATCCCTTTGAAGAAAATAAAACTAACCAATACATAAATCAATCCACTCGCACCGATATGAAAAGAGTTAGAGCCTATGATCCAAGTTAGCCATCCAGAAGTTATAATGCCAAAACCCAAAATTTTGAAAAAGAAGGTCCTATAAAAAAAACGTAAAGCCGCTAGTAACAAAAACAAAGGAATTGAGTTATTGTAAAGATGCTCCACATTTCCGTGAATAAATGGACTAAATAAAACCCCACGGAGTCCTTTTAGTGTTCTGGGCTGAATACCCCATTCTGAGAAATCGAAATGAAATCGGATTTCAAACCAAAAAACGAACCAAAGCAATACCACCGAAAACAATGGAAAAGCCAACACTGAGGGCGAGAATTTAAAGTGACTGTCGTTCATTTTAGTCGTACTTAAGGAATTGAAACTTTACAAGTTGTCAAAAATACAACCAAAAAAAATTTAATGCTATTTTGTCAGTTTCAGATGATTCTCAATTTCAATCATCCCTAGAAATGCCTCTCAAAACTCTTTAGCCCTGACCGAGTGGTTATCCTTTGTGAGGAACGAGCAAAGATATAAGCGAGAGCAGGAAAATGAAAGGTAAAAATGCCAAAAAATAGCGCTCCAAAAAATAAATAAATGAGTAATTTTACCAAATGGAAGCACCTTTAGCCGAACGCATTCGTCCGCAAAAATTAGAAGATTACTTGAGTCAGTTGCATTTAGTGGGGCCAAAAGGTTCTTTAACGCAACAAATTGCCAAGGGAATTATTCCTTCCTTAATTTTTTGGGGACCTCCAGGAACAGGAAAAACGACCTTGGCGCAAATTATTGCACAAGAATCCAAGCGCCCATTTTATATTTTGAGCGCAATTAATTCTGGTGTGGCAGCCGTTCGAGAGGTGATTGAAAAAGCAAAACAAAGTGGCGGCTTGTTCACTGCCAAAAACCCCATTTTATTTATTGACGAGATTCATCGTTTTAGTAAATCCCAACAAGATTCGCTATTGGCGGCCGTTGAAAAAGGATGGATTACCTTGATTGGAGCTACAACCGAAAATCCGAGTTTTGAAGTAATTCCAGCACTTTTATCCCGTTGTCAGGTTTATGTCTTGAATGCTTTCTCCAAAGACGATTTGGAGGCTTTACTAAAACGCGCCATGACACAGGACGTTTTGTTAAGAGATAAAAAAATAAACCTACAGGAATCAGAAGCCTTACTGCGCCTTTCCGGTGGTGATGGACGCAAACTATTAAATGTTTTCGAATTGGTCGTCAATGCTTCCGAGGGAGATGACATT
>CALQBR020000156.1 GCA_943328865.2 Sphingobacterium thalpophilum | reverse complement strand
GCAATTACTGCAACTACATTTCCATCTTTGGAACGCATATAATCAAACATTGCTTTTCTAACCAATTTGCTAGGAGGCATCGATTGATATAAATTAGAAAATGAATTTCCCTTGTCTTTCGATAATGGCGAAATCACAGGAACGTTATTCTTTTTTACCAACTCAGCTGTTTTCTCTGCATTGGCTTGGTAAAATGGCCCAATAATAGCATCCACATTTTCCAAGTTGTGGCGTTGCACCAAAGCAGTAATATTAGTAGCATTTTTTACTTCTTGTGAATCCAAAATATTGACATTGATATTCAACCCTAACGTTTTAGCGGAATCAATAGCCATCAAAGCGCCAGAATAAAAATCCAACGTCATATTGAGAAACTTATCTTTCTTCAATCTTGCAGCGGTAGAATTTATGGTATCACTTTCTAATTTTGAAATATTAAAAGGCAATAACAATACTAATTCTTTTAGCTTATCAGTCTTAACTGTTTTAGACAAATCAGCAAAATCTTTTTTAATAGTATCCGTGATCGATACCGTAGCAGGAATTTTCAAAATCAACCCTTCTTTAACACCATTTGCTAATTCAGGATTCAGAGCCGTTAATTGCGCTGCGGTCATCCCAAACATTTTAGTCAAACCATAAAGAGTTTGTTTGGCTTTAATTTCATATGGAATACACTCCGTCACTTTATTTTTTTCTGCTTTTACAGTTGGCACTATGGTGTTCTTAAAAGCAACTGATTTAGGTGCTTTCCCACTAATCAGCAATTGATACCCTATTGGTAAATCAGATATTATTTCTGGATTTTGCTTTTCTAATTGTGCAACGGTAAGATTGTACTTTTTTGCAATTGCAAATTTGGTTTCCTTAGGTAACACTTCGTGATAAACTGGTTTGTCCGACTTGATTTCCGGTTTTTTAATTTCCGATTTAGTTGGAACAACAAGATTGATCCCTGTTTTTAATCCTTCTTTGGAAGGAATACTATTGGCTTGTTTCAAATCTTCTACCGAAAGATTATAGAGCTTGGCTATGCTAAACCAAGTTTCTTTTGGTTGCACTTGATGTGTTTTAGATTTGGTGCTTGAAAACGGTTTTGCAGTTGCTTTTGGAGACGCCACTGGAATCAATAGAACCATATTCAACTGAACGCCCTTTTGAGAGTCTGGGTTCAGCTTATAAATATCCGCAGGAGTTACTTTGTATTTTTGAGCAATTTGTATTATTGTCTCTCCTTTGGAAACGGTATGTTTCAGATATTTCCCTTGCTGAGCAAAAGCATTACAAGTAATAACAAAAAACAATACACAAACTGCTAAAAAATACTTCATCATTTATATTTTAAAAATTATTCCCACTCTATTGTTGCAGGTGGTTTAGAGCTAATATCATATACCACTCTATTTACGCCTCTTACTTTATTGATAATATCGTTAGAGACTTTCATTAAGAAATCATAAGGCAAATGTACCCAATCTGCCGTCATTCCGTCAGTAGATTCCACTGCTCTAAGCGCTACCACTTTTTCGTATGTCCGCTCATCACCCATTACTCCAACACTATTTACAGGAAGTAAAATAGCGCCTGCCTGCCAAACTTTGTCATACAATCCCCAAGATTTTAATCCATCGATAAAAACAGCATCCACTTCTTGAAGAATTCTAACTTTTTCAGGAGTGATATCACCTAATATTCTAATGGACAAACCTGGCCCTGGAAAAGGATGTCTGCCTAACAATGCTGCATCAATACCCAAAGTTGCTCCTACTCTTCGAACTTCATCTTTAAACAACATGCGAAGCGGCTCTACAATTTTCAATTTCATATAATCAGGAAGACCACCCACATTGTGATGCGATTTGATTGTTGCAGAAGGTCCTTTAACCGAAACCGATTCAATGACATCAGGATAAATGGTTCCTTGAGCCAACCATTTTACATCTTCAATTCGATTGGCTTCGTCATCAAAAACTTCTATGAAGACACGACCTATTGCTTTTCTTTTTAATTCAGGATCTTCTATACCTGCTAATGCATCTAAGAAACGCGCTGAAGCATCAACCCCTTTCACATTTAAACCCATTCCTTTGTATTGCTCCAATACATTTTCAAATTCATCTTTACGAAGCAATCCATTATTGACAAAAATACAATACAGATTTTTTCCAATTGCTTGGTGCAACAAAACGGCTGCTACTGTAGAATCTACGCCTCCAGAGAGCCCTAACACCACTTTGTCATCTTGTAGCTTCTCTTTTAACTCTGAAACCATTTCGGTAACGAAAGCGTTTGGCGTAAAGGTTTGAGGAACCTCAGCAATTTTTACTAAGAAATTCTCTAACATTTGTTTTCCATCTGTTGAATGAAAAACTTCAGGATGGTATTGAATGGCATAAGTGGTTTCGCCTTCTATTTTATAAGCTGCATTTTCAACATCATGGGTGCTTGCCAATTTCACACCATTGGTAGGCAAAGCGTTTATACTGTCACTGTGACTCATCCAGACCTGTGAATTTTCTGAAACCCCTTCAAAAAAAACTTCCCCATCTTTTATGAAAGACAAGTTGGCTCTTCCATATTCTCTTGTATTAGAAGCGATTACTTCACCACCACTAAAATGCGCCAAATATTGAGCACCATAGCAAACCGCAAGTAAAGGGAGTTTGCCTCTAATTTGAGACAAATCAGGGTGAGGCGCGTCTTCTCCACGAACAGAAAAAGGACTTCCACCAAGAATTACTGCTTTATAACTGGATAAATCACTCGGAAAATGATTGAATGGAAAAATTTCGCAGAAAATATTTAATTCGCGAACTCTTCGTGCAATAAGCTGTGTGTATTGCGATCCGAAATCTAAAATAAGTACGTTGTGTTGCATGCGCAAAAATACTTTAATATTTGGAATTGGAAAAAAGAAAGATTGAAATTTTTTGAATATAAAATTTTGACAAAAACAATTCTAATATTAGTCTAAAATTCAAGTCTTTCTAAAATAAGATTCCATTAAATTTAAAAATAGAAATACTTAATTTTTAAAAAAATCGTTATTTCAATATCCTAAAAAAAAGTCCCTAAAAAAACCATTATTTTTTTGAGCGCTTTTTTAAAAAAATTACGCACTTTTGTACCACTTACTAAATAAAAGAAATTTCTATGATGTTTTTAAACTTTCTATTGCAAGTCAACCCTGTTACGGACACTGTTGCAAATACTGTTGCAAATACTGCTGCTGCAACAACGGACATGAATGCTAGTGTTACTGAAAATATTTCGTATTTAGACTTTTTACTAAAAGGAGGCGTTATGATTGTGCCTATCCTTTTATTACTTTTCTTTTGCGTTTATGTGATTATTGAACGCTATTTATCGATTAAGAAAGCTACAAAGCAAGACGCTAATTTGCTTACTGATGTAAAAGTGCAACTGAAAAGTGGAAAATTAGAGAATGCTATTATGCTTTGTGGTAGAGAAAATACTGCTTCTGGAAATATCTTAAGAAGTGGCATTTCGATTATCGGAAGACCCATCAGCGAAATTGAATCTGTAATGGAAAGAACGGCTAACGTCGAAATTGCTCAAATGGAGAAAGGATTAGGGAATTTGGGATTAATCTCTGGGATTGCTCCTATTCTTGGTTTCATCGGTACAATTATGGGGGTTATCAAAATATTTCATACCATTTCAAATACTGGAAACTTGAACATCCAAACCATTTCAGGCGGTTTGTATGAAAAAATGATTAGTAGTGGCGCTGGACTAGTGGTTGGGGTTATCGCTTATTCAGCTTACCACCTTTTTAATATGATGATTGACGCTTATTCGCTGAAAGTGCAAAAGCAAACTTTAGAAATTATCAACATAATACAACAACCTCAAAATGGCAATTAAAAGAAACAAACGATTTCACGCTGAAATACCAACGTCTTCTTTGGCTGATATTATGTTCTTTTTGTTTTTGTTTTTCCTTATTATTTCAACCTTAGCGAATCCAAATGTGATCAAGTTAACGTTACCAAAAGCAAAATCGAACGAAACCACCAACAAAGACCACATTAGTTTATCAGTAACTGAAGATAAATTGTATTATGTTAATAAAGAACAAGTTCCATTTGATCAATTGGAACAGGTACTCTATGAAAAAACTGCCGCTAGCGATGACAAAACTGTTGTTGTTCGAGTTCCTGCCGACAACAAAGTGCAGGATTTGGTTGATTTAATGCAAATGGGAGTCAAATTGAAACTGAATTTTGTCATCGCAACCTCAAAATAACCGCGCTTTTTTAGCGTCTTTACAATAAAAAAAGAACACGAATTTCACTAAAATACACGAACTGTAAATTAGTAAAATTCGTGTTTTCTTTTAACAATAGTATCCATGCGCTTTTGCAAAAGCTAAAAAAGAAAAGGTTGATGAATTATTTACTTTTATACTAAAATAGTAACTTATCTTGAGTTATTTCGCTAGAATTTCAAAAGCTGCACCTTCATTTACCACTATAATCAAATGGATTATAATTTGTTTATGCATCGGAATACTGTCTGGTTCAGCCTCTGCATTTTTCCTGGTTTCACTCAGTTGGGTTACTCATTTCAGAGAATCCCATTTGTGGATCATCGGATT
>CALQBR020000155.1 GCA_943328865.2 Sphingobacterium thalpophilum | reverse complement strand
TGTTGTCTAAATTTGATATTCCGAAAGCCAATTCCATTTACCTCACCAAGGGCGATCCTATCGATTTTGAAGCCATTAAAAACAGCTTGGGGTTGCCTTTTTTTATAAAACCAAATCAATCTGGCAGTAGTTTAGGGGTTTCAAAAGTAAATGCGGTTGAAGATTTTCAAAAAGCACTTGATTTTGCCTTTGCCGAAGACCCAGAGATTTTAATAGAATCTTTTTTAAAGGGAACTGAAATTTCCGTCGGCGTTTTGAATTATAAAAATGAAATTACTGTTTTAGGTATTACCGAGATTGTTCCCGAGAATGATTTCTTTGACTATGAAGCCAAATACCTCGGAAAATCAAAAGAAATTACCCCTGCCCGGATCTCGTTAGAAATAGAAAATGACGTGATTGCCACCTCCAAAAAAATATACAAATCCTTGGGAATGGTTGGGTTTTCAAGAATTGATTTTATTATCATGGATTCAATCCCTCATTTTATCGAAATCAATACCAATCCAGGGTTGTCACCGCAAAGTATCTTTCCACAGCAAGCCGCTTATGCCGGAATTGAATTTAGTGAATTAATTGAAAATGAAATTCAATTGGCTTTAAAACGTAAAACCATTTGGGACAAATAATACCAAACTATGAGAAAAGCCGTATTTCCTGGTTCATTTGACCCCATCACGTTAGGGCATCAAGACCTCATCAAAAGAAGTATGCCGTTATTTGACGAAATCGTAATTGCCATTGGCGTCAATGCGGATAAAAAATACATGTTTTCATTGGAAGACCGCAAACGATTTATCGAGGAAACCTTTAAAGGCGAAGTTAAGGTTAGTGTAATTACCTATGAAGGATTAACCATTGATTTATGTCATCAAATAAAAGCCGAATTTATCCTGCGTGGCTTACGCAATCCAGCCGACTTTGAATTTGAGAAAGCCATTGCGCATACCAATCGCGCCTTATCAAATATTGAAACTATTTTTCTATTAACTGCGGCAGAAACTTCATTTATCAGTTCGAGTATTGTACGCGATGTCATTCGAAATGGAGGCGACTATCAAAAGTTAGTTCCTGAGGCCGTGCGATTGCAATAGTAATGTTATTTTAAAGTCTGGTTCAATAAGAATGAGATTCCAATAATAAATTTGTGAAGCGGACTTTTTAACTGTAATATTACACCACCAAAAAAACAATCATGAGCTTCGAAAGAGAATTAAATAAACGCAGTGGTTCCAAATGTGAACTTTGTGCCGCAACAGAAAATCTAAAAGAATACCAAGTCCTTCCAACGAAAAAAGGAGGCATTGAAGAAAGTATTTTGGCGTGTAAAACCTGTATCGATCAAATAGAAACCCCAGGCAACGAAGACTTAAACCACTGGAGATGTCTAAATGACAGTATGTGGAGTGAGCATTTAGCTGTTCAAGTAGTGGCTTGGAGAATGTTGAGTCGATTGCGTGCTTCGGGTTGGCCACAAGAATTATTAGAGCAAATGTATTTTGACGAAGATGATTTAGAATGGGCAAAAGCCACCGGCGAAGGAGAAGATGACGAAAATAAAATCATCCACCGCGATAGTAATGGCGTGATTTTAGAACACGGCGATTCCGTTGTTTTAATTAAAGACTTAAAAGTAAAAGGATCTAGTATGGTGGCTAAACAAGGAACTGCGGTAAGAAACATCCGTTTAGACCACGAAAATGCTGAATATATTGAAGGTAAAGTAGATGGACAACAAATTGTAATTATCACACAATACGTTAAGAAAATATAGCTTCATTGATTCGTTGCCAAATAGAAAAAAATGCGATAAGATGCCGCTAAGCAGAAGACTTCAAATTATTATACTTATCGTTACAACGCTACTAATGATCCCTTTCATAGCCAAGTTTTTCACTGATGAAGTGAATTGGAGTTTGTTCGATTTTATAGTTGCTGGGATAATTCTACTGGGAACTGTTTTAGCGGGTGAACTTATCATTCGAAAAGTTACTAAACTGAGTATCCGAATAACATTGTATGTATTGCTATTGGTAACACTACTGCTGGTTTGGATCGAACTTGCTGTGGGCCTATTTGGGACCCCATTCGCAGGAAACTAATTGATAGACCGTCAGCGATGCAATCAAATAGAAATCACAAAACGCTTTGTGATAAAATATTTTGGAAGTAACTTGTGCTAATTACACCTTTTTCAAACAAAATTTCAATTACAATTCGGCATAATAGCGTTGCTCAATCCGCTTAATGTCTTTTATTGAATTTTTAGCCCAAGCCAATCGTTTTTCCAAAATCTCCGTTTCCGATAACTGCCAATCTAATGAAGAATGACGCAATCGGTTCATAATATTCTGAATGATTATGGCCGCAGAAACAGAAATATTGAGACTTTCTGTAAAGCCAACCATGGGTATTTTCAAAAAACCATCTGCTTGCTGGAGGATTTCCTCAGACAATCCATCTCTTTCTGTTCCAAAGAACAAAGCACTTGGCTTAGAAATATCAAAATCATCCAACAAACAATCATTCTCATGTGGGGTGGTCGCGATAATTTGATAGCCTTTACTCTTTAAAGTAGCCACGCAATTGGAGACATTGTCATACGTATGGATGTCGACCCATTTCTGAGCCCCCATAGCAATTTCCTTATCGATACTTTTACCATACCGTTCTTCGATAACATGCAACTCCTGAATACCAAAAACCTCACAACTGCGCATGACCGCACTGGCATTGTGCATTTGAAAAACATCTTCAATGGCAATGGTAAAATGCTTGGTTCTGTTCTGCAGTACTCTCAGGAATTTTTCTTTCCGGTTGTCTGTTAAAATATTTTCTAAAAAAGCCAAATAGGCCAAATCAACCATCGTACTGTTATTTTTTGGGTCTCCAAAACTAATGATTTTGTCTGATTTTTACTTAATATCCTAATGACTTTTATAAGAATAGAATTATGTTGGAAATTAGTCTATCATTAAGTTTGCCTTATACTACATTTATCAAAACCTAATCATGAGCACTATTTTTAAAGTGCCCTTATTTTTAGAAATATTATGCAACAAACCCTTTTGAATAACGCGAAAAATAGAACATTTCTTTTATATTTGCGCTTTGTTACAATTAACAACAGCCACCATGCAATTAAACGAATTGAATGCCATATCGCCAATTGATGGACGATACAGAAACAAAACTCTATCACTAGCTCCTTTTTTCTCTGAAGAAGCTTTAATCAAATACCGTGTATTGGTTGAAATTGAATATTTCATCGCACTTTGCGAATTGCCTTTGCCACAACTAAAAAATGTAAGTCCAAGTGTGTTTTTCAGTTTAAGAGAGATTTATAAAAACTTTTCTACACAAGATGCCCTTTGGATTAAGGAAACGGAAAAAGTGACCAATCACGATGTAAAAGCAGTTGAATATTTCATCAAGGATGCTTTCGAAAAATTAGGTTTATCAGACTATAAAGAGTTTATCCATTTTGGATTAACCTCACAAGACATTAACAATACTGCCATTCCGCTTTCTACAAAAGACGCTTTTGAGAAAGTATATATGAATTCGTTGATTGCTTTAGTGGCCAAACTAAAAGAATTAAGCATAGAGTGGAAAAACATTCCAATGTTGGCCCGTACGCACGGTCAGCCTGCTTCCCCTACTCGATTGGGTAAAGAAATTGGAGTTTTTGTAGAACGTTTGGAAGAACAAATGCGTTTGTTATTCAACATTCCATTTGCAGCTAAATTTGGTGGCGCAACTGGTAATTATAATGCCCACCATGTGGCCTATCCACAAATCGATTGGAGACAATTTGGAGGAAAATTTGTAGAAGACACCCTCGGATTACACCACTCTTTTCCTACCACACAAATTGAACATTACGATCATTTTGCGGCCTTTTTCGATGCGTTGAAAAGAATCAATACCATCATTATCGATTTAGACCGCGATATTTGGACTTATGTGTCGATGGACTATTTCAAACAAAAAATTAAAGCGGGTGAAATCGGATCTTCTGCTATGCCACACAAGGTAAACCCCATTGATTTTGAAAATTCAGAAGGTAATTTAGGAATGGCCAATGCCATTTTCGAACACCTTTCGGCTAAATTGCCTTTGTCAAGATTGCAACGTGATTTAACTGATAGTACTGTTTTAAGAAATATTGGAGTGCCAATGGGGCACACTTTAATTGCTTTTGAATCTACTTTGAAAGGGTTGAACAAATTGCTACTCAACGAACCTAAATTTCATGAGGATTTGGAGAAAAACTGGGCGGTGGTAGCTGAGGCCATTCAAACGATTTTGCGTCGGGAAGCCTACCCTAATCCTTATGAAGCGCTCAAAGGATTGACTAGAACCAATGAAGCCATTGATAGAAATGCGATTCACAATTTCATTGCTACTTTAGCCGTTTCTGAGGAAATCAAAGCCGAGTTGATGCAAATCACGCCTAGTAATTATTTAGGGATTTAATTCGCTCTTCCTACTCCTATATCATTCCCGTTAAAAGATCTTTTCCTTTTTAACGGGATTTTTTTTATAAATAGATGTCGTTTTAGAAAGATTATTTACTTAAAATTTCATTTAAAAGAAGTTTTTTTTATCTTACCAAAATATACGA
>CALQBR020000154.1 GCA_943328865.2 Sphingobacterium thalpophilum | reverse complement strand
ATTGTTAATGTGAGTCAGCACAACGGCTAAGGCAGCAATAGCTCTAATTCCATTTAAACCAGGTAAATAAATTTTTTCTTTCAAATGAATTTATGTTATCGTATTTAACTTTTTTTTTGCATCAAATCTAAATACAAGTTTTCCACCTCTTTCACATATCGTTCTTCTGTATATTGCGATAAAGCTTTTTCTAGGCCTTTTTTTCCTAAATCACATCTGATTTTTTGATCAGTAACCAGAATTTCTAATTTTTGAAACATTGCATCCACATCATATTTTTCAACCAAATACCCTGTTATTGCATCATCAACAATATATTGCATTCCTCCTACTCTTGTGGCTAGTACAGGCAATTGATGGAGCATTGCTTCAGCCAAAACAAGACCAAAAGATTCATGAGCCGATACCAAACAAAAGACATCAAAAATAGCATAGAATTGGCCTATTTCATGTTGGTATCCCATGAATAAAACATTATCTTTTATTGCTAAATCATCTACCAATTTCTTGTAATTATCAACTTCCCTACCTTCCCCAACTAAAACCAACTTTGTTTTAGGATTTTTTTTATATAATAATGCAAATGCTTTTATCAAATCAGAAAAACGTTTGGTAGCATCAGAAGACATTCTGCCAACCGACCCTATTACTACTTCATCCTCTTTAATTTTCAATCTGATTTTAAGGTTGTTTGAAACCTCCTCCGATACCTTTGCGGGTATGGCCACACCATTGTTTATAAGTTTAACTTTATTATTAGGCAATTTTAATTGGTGTAACAAATAATTTGTAGCGGCAGGAGAAACACCAATAATTTGGTCTGCCATATAAGAAAACGATTTCATCAATAAGTTTCCTTTCCAACTTCGTGTTTGAGGGTCAGAGGTTTCTTCTAAAATAATTATTGGAACCCGTTTTAAAAAACCACTAATTGCCGCCATAGTTACCCCTTCAAATACAGCTCCGTGAATAATTTGAGGTTTGAATTCATTAATGACTTTAATTACTTTTTGGTGTTGTTTAAAATCAAGAAAAGATTTCAAATCACCTATAGCAATCACCTCGACACCTAATTGACGAATTTCGTCAGGAAAAGGCCCAACAGCATTGGTGCAAATTATTTTCAATTCAAACTTAGAAGGATCTAAAAACTTAGCGATAGATAATCTTCGACGCTCTACTCCTCCAGAAGCCATCGTGTCTAAAATATGAAGTACTCTTATCACGGCTTTGAATGGTATAATTTAAATAATGAATCGACATGTGCCTGTAACGAATATTTTTCGACAACCAAGTTATGCGCATTTTGTCCGATTGTCCTTCTCGTAGTTATGTCTAACATTATTATTTTTTTAATGGTATCAAATAATTCTTGCTCATCATCAACAGGTACAATCCATCCGTTAGTATGCTGATCAATAATTTCTTGAGCGGCCCCTACATTAGTAGTGATTGATGGTAATTGATAATACATAGCTTCTAGAAGTGAATTAGAAAATCCTTCTGAGAAAGAGTTCAGTACAAATAAATCCGAGGAAAGATAAAACGCGCTTGGGTCGCTCTGAAATCCTAAAAGTTTTATTTCATTATTCAATTCTAGAGAATCAATCAGACGCTGAATTGATTTTTCAGAATTGCCACTACCTATAATTGCGTAGCGCACTAGATATCCTTGGGACTTTAATTTACTTACGACTCTTATCAAACCTTCAATATTTTTTACAGGTTCTAAACGTGATACTGAAATGATTTTAAAAATTTCAGTATTCAAGCAATTGTCATTTTTAACTGAATTTTGAAAAAGGGTGAAATTGGGAACGACCATCAATTTCTGATTGTCAATAGCATAGTTTCTTTGGAGGTGATCAATAACCAATTGTGATTCTCCTAAAACATAATCCGAAAGTTTATAAATAAAATTAAAAATAAATCTTGCTTTCTTGCTGTGATTTGGGATTCCAATTTCTTCTGAAATAACTAGATTTACATTGGCTAACTTTGCTGCAATGGTACCAAAAAAATTGGCTTCAGCGCCAGAAGAATGCACGAGGTCCGGCTTTTCTTTTTTAAAATAAAAATACAATTTGAGTATGGTAAATAAACTAGGAATTTTAAAAGCCCAATTAAAACAGACAACTTTTTTATTTTGACTTTTTATTTTAGATTCTGCCATTCCACCTTCCCCAATGGCGCAGAAAATCCATTCATTATCATCACTATAAGTTGATAAATTTGCCATTTTGGATTCAATTCCTCCAAAATCAAGAAAAGTAGAAAGTCGTATTATTTTCATTTTATTTCAGCGCATATCGAATTATAAATTTCAAATACAATCTTATCTGCTTTCTCAGCCTATCAGCATTTATAACTCTTGAGCCTATTGATAGCGGCATTAGGTATAGAACGTGAAGCAAATAAAATTTAAATTCGTTGTCATGTAACGCTTTTTTTGCACTTTCATGATGTTTTGAATCATAATAATAAGGGTACAAATTGAAATAAACATAAATACTTATAAATCGATTGAAATCCACATTGTTACTTTCACTTTTTAAACCAGCATAAAGCGTATTTATTGTACCTACCAAAGTATGCTGTAAGTCATGCTTCTTATTGGTAGCTTGAAAAACATCTTCATCAGAATAATAGGATAAGGTATCTGTAATATAAAAAGCGTTACCTCCGCTTTGAACTACTCTCAGCCATAGATCAATATCTTCGCCGCTTTTAAGTCTCGGATTAAATGCTGAATTATTATCAAAAAATGATTTAGAAATCACAACCGATGAAGAGGTAAAATAAGTATTTCTTAAAGCCAATTTGAAATAATTTTCAAATTTAAGATAATTAATTGACTCCTGTTTTTTACTTAAAAAATCTTTACTTCTGGAATAATGGGTGCCAATTATTTTAACATCTTCTTCAGTATCAATAACCGTTTTCACTTTTTCTAAAAATTGTTTATGCCAACAATCATCTGCATCAAGAAAAGCTATAAAAGGAAATTTTGCTACTTTGATGCCCGCATTTCTTGCAGCAGAAACGCCTTGATTAGTTTGTAAAATTAAGGTAATTTTATTTCCATATTGGGCTTTAATTATCTCACAGCCCTTATCAGTTGAACCATCATCAACTAGTATGATTTCAAAATCTTGAAAGGTTTGATTTAACACAGACGCTATACATCGCTCGATATATTTTTCTTTATTGTAGTAAGGAATGATTACTGAAAACATAATTGATTTAACTTAATATATTTAGTTCCAGAAAACATTTTCCTTAATCACTTTAGCAGGAATTCCTGCCGCTAAACAATTCGCAGGAATGTTTTTAGTAACCACTGATCCTGCGGCAATGATGGCTCCATCTCCTATTGTAACGCCTTTTAAAACCGTAACATTGATACCTATCCAAACTTTGTTGCCAATAACTATGGGTTGAATCATATTTTGCTCGTTGCCAACTATAGCGTGTGCATCACTATCCCAAGCTGAAAAATTTTCAGAAATAGCGACCTCATTCCCGATGGTGATGGATGAATAACATCTGATTTTTGCATATCGATTGATGTAACCACTTCCTAAATTCAAAGTGGCATTTTTAAAAACCATTATGTCACAACCACTGTGAAAAAAAAAGGTGCTTTGCGCATTAATTTCAGCATTTTCGTACATTTCAATATTACCTACAAAGGGATCTTTCTTGGTGATGTACCTATTCAAAGCCAAGTGTCCTTTATTCAAATTAATCCTTGCCGTTTTATGTATAGCATACGCACAATTCCCAAAAAGAATTATTCTACTCATATTTGCTCGAATGCCTTTGGTTCTGATATTTATCAAAAATGTTTTAAATTTTAGCAAGTGTATGTTAGCTATGTATATTTTCTTTATAGTTGCATTCATTTTTTGGAGATTAATTTGATCCCTTTTTGCAGTAAACTAGTAATCCAAACTTTTTCAAATACTAATAGTGAAAAAGCATAACCTACTATTCCAACAAAAATTTTAATTATAAAACTAAACAGTAAAGAAATACTTAAAAAGTAATTTAAAAATAAAATGATCACAGTCATAATGATAGTGGATAAAATGACACCTTTAGTAGTGTCAAAAACTTCCATCCACTTTATATTCAAAAGCTTTATTACTGAATTGTATATTGGGTAAAAAAGCAATAAACTAGCCATTAAATAACTCCAAGCCATACCGATAATTCCAAAATTAATTCCAATTAGAAAAGCGATAATCAATACCGTATTCACAATGATAGAAACCCTAAATGCTATATTGGCTTTTCCAAGAGAATTGTAAATCATGCCATTCAAAGAAAACACAGATTGAAAAGTGCCGACTAAACTTAAAATAGTCAGTACCGTAATCATCCCTGACCAGTTAGTCCCAAAAAAAAGGAGTACAAATTCTTTTGAAACTAAGGAAAGTCCCACCATTGCAGGAAAAGTAAGTAATGAAATGTATTTAATTATCTTAAGATAATACAATTTAATAGTTTGAATATCATCTTGTTTCTTTGAAAAAGCAGGAAACATTACTTTAGTAATTACTGATGATATATTTCGCAAAGGCAATAACATTAACGAGTAAGCTCTGGTGTACAAACCTAAATCCGTACTGCCTAAGACTCTTGCGATTAAAAAATTATCGAAATTTCTAGACCAATAATT
>CALQBR020000153.1 GCA_943328865.2 Sphingobacterium thalpophilum | reverse complement strand
TTATAATGACTTTGGAATTGCTTAATAAAATTGGAGTTACCACTACTTTTGTCAACAATGAAATTATTGTAGGTCACAAGCCACAAGCCACAATTCACAAGTTTATTGTTGAAAGCGATTGGAGTTCAGCCTCCTATTGGTATTCTATAGTTGCTTTGTCAGAAACTGGAACACAAATTTCACTTTCAAGCTATAAAAAAAATAGTTTACAAGGTGATAATGCTGTGGTTGAAATTTATAAAGATTTTGGTTTAGAAACTATTTTTAATGAAGACAATTCAATCACGATTTCTAAAACAAGGAATTGTCACTCGAACGATGGTGAACAAGCGAAGCAATTATCAATTGTTAATTATCAATTAAATAATTGTCCCGACATCGCTCAAACCATTGCCGTGACTTGTTTTGGACTAGGAATGGGCTGTCATTTAACCGGGCTTCACACCTTGAAGATAAAAGAAACGGATCGATTAGAAGCCTTGAAAATAGAATTAACAAAACTGGGCGCGTCAATTTCTGTAACCAATGATACTTTGACTTTAGAATCCTCTTCCAATATAAATTCGAATATAAAAATCGCTACTTATAACGATCACAGAATGGCGATGGCTTTTGCTCCTTTAGCGATTAAAGTTCCGCTAGTTATTGAATCAGTTGAGGTAGTTTCAAAATCTTATCCTAATTTTTGGGCAGATTTAAAAAGTATCGGTTTTGAAATGGAGCAAATCGATTGAATCAAATGAATCTTTCGCTCTTAGGGTCTTTGTGGCATTGACTTTTTTAAAATAAACAGCAAAACACTTGACAACCCCTATTTCACAATCGTATATTTGCACCCTAAATAAACAGACTACATGAAATTATCACATTTCCAATTTAATTTACCAAAAGAACTTTTAGCAGAATATCCTGCAGAAAATAGGGATGAAGCCCGTTTAATGGTTATTGACAGAAAGAAACAAACCATTGAACACAAAATGTTCAAGGATGTTATCGATTATTTTGATGAGGGAGATGTTTTAATTCTAAATAACTCCAAAGTTTTTCCAGCACGTTTGTACGGAAATAAAGAAAAAACGGGAGCTAGAATTGAAGTTTTCTTGTTAAGAGAATTAAATGCTGAACAACGTCTTTGGGATGTTTTGGTAGATCCTGCGCGTAAAATAAGAATTGGAAATAAATTGTATTTTGGCGATGATGATTCGTTAGTAGCTGAAGTAATTGATAATACTACCTCACGTGGAAGAACATTGCGTTTTCTTTACGATGGTTCTTACGAAGAATTTAGAAATAAATTAACGGAACTAGGAGAAACCCCAATTCCAAAATACATCAATCGCGAAGTGACTCCCGAAGACGCGGAACGCTATCAAACGATTTATGCTAAAGAAGAAGGATCGGTAGCAGCTCCAACTGCAGGTTTACACTTTTCGAAACACCTTTTGAAAAGACTTGAAATAAAAGGAATTAAATTCGCTGAGGTAACGCTTCATGTTGGATTGGGGACTTTCAATCCAGTAGAAGTAGAAGATTTATCCAAACATAAAATGGACTCGGAAGAGTTGAAAATCACTCAGGAAGCTTGTGATATTGTAAATGAGGCCAAAACAAGGAAGCGTCGCGTTTGCGCTGTAGGAACTACTTCTATGCGTGCAATCGAAAGCGCAGTTTCTTCTCAACGAACCTTGAATACCTATGACGGATGGACCAATAAATTTTTATTCCCACCTCATGATTTCAGTATCGCAGACTGTATGATTACCAATTTCCATACGCCAAAATCAACTTTATTGATGATGATCTCTGCGTTTATGGGACATGATTTAATGAAAAAAGCCTATGAAGAAGCCATCAAGGAAGAATATAAATTCTATTCTTATGGTGACGCCATGTTGATAATCTAAATTTGATTTAATAAAGATTTCATTTAATTTATAAAAAAAATCTCGTTAGTAATAACGAGATTTTTTTATTTCCAATGAATTTGCAATAGTAACTCGAAAGATAAAATTAGTCTACTTGATACATTAATTTAACGGTAATATTAGCGGATTTCTTTTTGGCAGAAGTGTTAAATGAACCACCCCAAGAGTAATCCTCTGATGAGTTTTGAGCAATAATTTGAAACACGCCCATCTCTGATTTTTTAAGTTTTCCTAAATCCGAATCCGCATTTTCGGCAATACTTTTAGCTCTTGCATTAGCGTCTTTAGTCGCCTCAGCAATCATTTCTATTTTTAGCGCTGCCATTTTGGTGTAATAATATTCAGGTGGATTTGAATAGAATTCCACTCCTGAATTGATTAATTCAGTCACTTCTCGTGAAATGGCTTCTACCTTGTCGACAGCCTTAGATTCTACTTGTACATTTTGGGTAAGTGTAAAACCAGTAAAAAGCTGTTGGCGGATATTTTCATTGGCGTCATAAGTGGTCTCAAAGTCCTTATTGATTGCAACAGCCGAAAAGACCAAGTCGCTTTCTTGCAAACCTTTTGAAACTAAGTATTTTTTAATGATTTCGCGATCGCTATCCAATGCAGCATAGGCTTCTTTTAGTATCAAACTTTTCTTAGAAAACGATCCGCGCCAAACAATTAAATCCGAAACAAAGTTTTTACTTCCAGATCCGGTAACGCTAATTGTGTCGTTGTGTTGATTCCTGTTTTGAAACGCATTTGAAAATAAAAAGGCAGAAATAATCACGGAAACAGCAATGATTGTAGGATTAATATTGGTTTTCATATTAGAAAGAATTTTGTAGGATAAAAATACAAAATTATTGTACCTTATTTAAGTATCGTAAATTCTTATTTTTTCTTATTTTTACCGCACAAAAATAAAAAAAATGACGTTTAAAAACACAAGAGCATTTGCTCAAGAACTCGATAAACAGGATGCCTTAAGTCCATACAGATCAGAATTTATTTTTCCAGAGGTTAATGGAAAAAAAGTGATTTATTTTACAGGGAATTCTTTGGGATTACAACCCAAGCGAACCAAGGCTTATGTAGATGAAGTGATGAACGATTGGGCAAACTTGGCTGTTGAAGGGCATTTTTATGCTGAAAAACCATGGTGGGATTACCACGAACGATTTGCAAATCCATTGAGTAAAATTGTTGGAGCCCTGCCAAGTGAGGTAACGGTTATGAATACGTTGACCATAAACCTTCACTTGTTGATGGTGTCGTTCTATAAACCTACTGCAAAAAGATTTAAAATTCTTTGTGAAGCAAAAGCTTTCCCAAGTGATCAATATATGATCCAGTCTCAGGTCAAACACCACGGATTAAATCCTGACGAGGCTATTGTTGAAATCCAAAGACGCGAAGGAGAACACAATATTCGTCTAGAAGATGTTTTAGCGAAAATTGAAGAAGTGGGAGAAGAATTGGCTTTGGTTTTAATTGGTGGCGTGAATTATTATACCGGTCAAGTTTTTGACATGAAGACCATTACCGAAGCAGGTCATAAAGCGGGGGCTTATGTAGGTTGGGATTTAGCACATGCTGCGGGTAACATTAAGTTAGACTTACACGATTGGGATGTTGATTTCGCCGCTTGGTGTAGTTATAAATATATGAATTCGGGGCCAGGAAATGCTTCAGGTTGTTTTATTCATGAAAAACACCACAACAATACCGATTTGTCGAGATTCGCTGGTTGGTGGGGACATAACAAAGAAAGACGTTTCAAAATGGAGCCTAATTTTGATCCTGTTCGTGGTGCTGATGGATGGCAAGTTAGTAATTTGCCAATTTTGTCATTGGCACCTTATTTGGCTTCTGTGGATATGTTTGCTGAAGTTGGAATGGACGCACTGATTGAAAAAAGGAATAAAATCACGTCCTATTTGGAATTTATTCTTCAAGAAATTGATAAAGAAGTTCAAGGGAATTTCGAAATCATCACCCCTTCCAATCAAGAAGAAAGAGCCTGTCAGTTATCGGTTTTTTTACATGGTGAAGGTCGTTCTTTGTTTGACTATTTAATGAAAAATGGTGTAATCACAGATTGGAGAGAGCCTAATGTGATTCGTTTAGCGCCTGTGCCTTTGTATTGTTCTTTTGAAGATATGTACGAATTCGGACAAATATTAAAACAAGGAATAGTTAAGTAGTTCGAAAACAAAATCAAGTGTAACCGTCATGAACAAACAACAAAAAATAGCCTCTTTTGATCCTTCCCAGCCTGGTTTGGCAGATGAAAGTATATTTGGATTGCCCTTCACTGCAGAAGAGAGCGATATTGTTATTATTCCAGTGCCTTGGGAAGTAACCGTTAGTTATGGTGCTGGTGCATCTGATGGCCCTGCAACTATTTTAGACGCTTCTTTTCAAGTCGATTTACACCATCAGGAATTTCCTGAATTGTGGAAATTGGGCATGTATTTGGATTTAAGCACTGAAGCGGCACAATGGTCAGACGATAGTGTTCGATTTAAAGCACTGGCGCAACCGATTATCCAAGCACTCGAAAATGGCGAGAAAGTTGAAAATAATTTAGGACTCAAAAGAGATTTAGATACTATTAATAATGCTTGTCATCAATTGAATGAAGCGGTAAAAGCCAAAACCTTACACTGGATGGCTAAGGGTAAAAAAGTGGTTTTGTTGGGTGGAGATCACAGTACTCCATTGGGGTATTATCAGGCCTTAGCTACCCAACATGATGATTTTGGAATCCTACATATTGATGCG
>CALQBR020000152.1 GCA_943328865.2 Sphingobacterium thalpophilum | reverse complement strand
TTAGCCTTAGCGGATCAATTGAATGCTGATATCGTAATCGGTACTGATCCTGACTGTGACCGATTGGGCGTTGCCGTTCGCGATACTGATGGAAAAATGGTGCTGTTGAATGGAAATCAAACCATGGTGGTTATGACCGCCTTTTTATTAGAACAGTGGCGAAAAAAAGGCAAACTCAACGGAAAACAATTCATCGGTTCTACGATTGTATCTACCCCAATGTTATTCGAATTAGCTGCTGCTTATCAAGTAGATTGTAAAGTAGGACTTACTGGCTTTAAATGGATTGCCAAAATGATTAAAGATTTTCCAGAATTACAATTTATTGGAGGTGGAGAAGAAAGTTTTGGATTTATGGTAGGTGATGCGGTACGTGACAAAGATGCTGTTGCTGCCACCTTATTAGTATGCGAAATTGCCGCTCAAGCCAAAGCCAAAGGAACTACTATATATAAGGAATTATTACAACTTTATGTAGATTACGGTTTTTTCAAAGAACATTTGGTTTCGATGACTAAAAAAGGAATTGAAGGCCTAAAAGAAATCAACCAAATGATGGTCGATTTACGTCAAAATCCTTTGAAAGAGATCAATGGAGAACGTGTGGTGATGGTCGAAGATTATAAAACTACTATTGCCAAAAATTTACTCACAGGCGAAGAAGAAAGCATCAAAATGCCAAAATCAGATGTGTTAATTTTTTATACTGAAGACGGGGCAAAAATTGCTGCAAGACCAAGTGGAACGGAACCCAAAATTAAATTCTACATCAGTGTGAATTCGCAATTGGAATCTTTAGCAGACCTTCCAGAAGCCGAAGCCTACCTTGACAATAAAATCAAAAACATATTGACCGATTTAAAAATCGTATAATCCCTCATTTAACAAGGCATTTTAATAATGATTGATCACAATTTAATAAAATTACTTCCCTTTACAAAACCTTACAAATCCCATATTATTTGGAATGTAATTTTTAATATTTTGTATGCTTTTTTTAGCACTATTTCTATGCTTACCTTACTTCCTATGTTGGAAGTGCTCTTCGGTAAAACCAAAATAATCCAGCAAGAGCCTATTTATTCGGGAATTGGAAATATCATGCATTTTGGAAAGGATTACCTTTATTTTCAGATTTCAGAATTAACCAAAGACAATGGTCCTCAATTTGCCTTACTGTTGGTGGTTTCCTTAGTGATTTCTACTTTTCTATTAAAAAACATCTTCAATTATTTGGCTTCCTATCATATCATGCACCTAAAAAATGGTGTTTTGAGAGATTTAAGAAAAAAAATGTTTGCCAAAATAATCGAATTACCCATTTCATATTATTCTGAAAAAAGAAAAGGAGATGTCATGGCCCGAATGCTGGGGGATGTCAATGAAGTTCAAAATTCATTTTTCTCCATCTTAGAGCTTATTGTCAAAGAACCATTGACAATTGTATTCGCGCTTATTACCATGTTTGCCATAAGTATAAAACTAACGCTATTTGTTTTGGTTTTCATCCCTGTATCAGGACTAGTCATTTCTAAAATAGGGAAGAATTTGAAATCAAAATCACTACAAGCACAAAATGAAAGTGGCTTTCTGATTTCTATTGTCGAGGAAAGTTTGGGTGGTTTAAAAGTCGTAAAAAGTTATAATGCGGAAAATAATTTTAAAAATCGGTTCAATAGTTCTATAACAAGATTGTTAAAACTATCCAATAGCATCGGAAATAAAAACAATTTAGCTTCCCCACTAAGCGAATTTATGGGAATTACCACCATCGCTGTTTTACTTTGGTTTGGAGGAAACTTGGTTTTAGTGGAACAAACATTGGATGGGTCGGCTTTTATTGTTTATTTAACATTGGCTTACAACATTTTGACTCCTGCCAAATCCATTTCTAAAGCTTCCTATGCCGTCAAAAATGGATTAGCCGCTGCACAAAGGGTATTTGAAGTATTAGAAGTGGAAAATGAAATAACTTCTAAAGATGAAGCCCTCAAAAAGGAAACCTTTGATGACAAAATAACAATCAAAAACGTTGTGTTTAAATACGAAGAGGAAGTCGTCTTAAAAGATTTCACTTTAGAAGTAAAAAAAGGACAAACAGTGGCTCTTGTAGGACAATCTGGTAGCGGAAAAAGCACCATTGCCAACTTACTCACTCGTTTTTATGATGTAAACCAAGGAAGTATCAGTATCGATGACCACAATATCAAAGACCTAGATTTACAGTCGCTACGAGGTTTGATGGGATTGGTAACGCAAGACAGTATCTTGTTTAATGATACTATAAAAGCCAATATTGCACTGGGAAAATTAGAAGCCACCGATGATGAAATTATCGAAGCCCTGAAAATTGCAAATGCCTATGAATTTGTAAAAGAATTGCCAGAAGGAATTTACACAAACATTGGCGACAGCGGCAACAAACTATCAGGAGGACAAAAACAACGCTTGTCAATTGCCCGTGCAGTTTTAAAAAACCCTCCGATTATGATTCTGGATGAGGCCACTTCGGCTTTAGACACGGAGAGTGAAAAATTTGTTCAAGTAGCCTTGGAAAACATGATGCAAAATCGAACATCCATTGTCATTGCCCACCGATTGTCTACGATTCAAAAAGCAGATTTAATTGTAGTGATGCAAAAAGGGGTTATTGTGGAACAAGGGAAACACGAGGAACTAATCGCGCTAAATGGCACTTATAACAAATTAGTAACGATGCAATCCTTTGAGTAATTAAAAGGGCTTCCTAAACTGAAGTCTTAAACTATAACCCTTCTTAATTGATCCATGTATATTCACGACAAAAACATCAAATTGCCAGAAGACCCAAACACCATTGTTTGGAAATATTTGGACTTGTCAAAATTTGTCGATTTATTACTGTATCAAAAATTATTTATGTCACGTTCGGACAAGTTTGAAGACCAATATGAAGGCACCTTTAGCGAGCCTACTTTTGAAGAAATCCGGAAACTATCTGCCGACAATCCCAGTTTTTTAGATTTTTATAAAACCCATCGAAAAAATGTAGTCATTAGTAGTTGGCATATCAATGAATATGAATCTTTTGCGATGTGGCAAATATTTACACAAAAAAGTGAAGGGTTAGCGATTCAATCGACTTTGGGAAGGCTACAAAAATCTTTGTCTCCTGAAATTCATTACGAACAATACATTGGAGAAGTCAATTATATCGATTATAAAAAGGAATACATCCCCTTTGACAATTCCTTTTTCCCTTTCTTGTTTAAGCGAAAAAGTTTCCAATACGAAAGGGAAATCAGGATTATTTCAGATTTAACCAAACACCAGCTAACGATTGATAACGGATTAAAAATTGATGTAGCCATCAATGAATTGATTGAGAAAATCTATATCCATCCAAAATCGGAGAATTGGTATAAAAACCTCGTAATCGAATTGGTAAAAAGGCTTGGATTTGATTTTGAAATAGAAAAATCAGATTTAGAAAGTGATATCTTGATTTAATTCAAGTTGTTAAATCGGATTGTAATTGGTTAATTTCCATTCTTTATCAGACAAGTTCACATAATTATAATGGACTACATCTTTTTTATCAAACTCCCCGTTTTTATTGGTATCCTCAACACTTCTAAAATACAAGCGATTTTGTGATTCAATTAAATTCCAATCAATCAACTCTTGAAATTCAAGGGTAAGTTTCGTTAGTTTGTCTCCACCAATTTCACTGATATAAAGTGTTTTAATATCATTAGAATCTATCTTTTCGTCCTTATTGGTGTCTTTGTCGGCCATGGTATACACCATCAATTGTCTTTTTATCTTATCAGATACCGATTTTAAATAAGTAGCTGTTTCAATTAACACGGGGTCTTTGGTTAAGGCTTGAATGGAATCAGATCCTATTTTCTGGAATTTAAGGTTCCTTAAATAACCCGTGATTTCAAATTCTCGATAATTAGAAATCGTGAAACTAACACGATCGGCATTGGTAGATCCATAGCTCACTTTGGCATTTCCTTCATAAACACTCAAATCTCCCAAGGGATGAATCATATAATTGGTTCCCGGTATTTGAATTGGCAAATCGGCAATTTCAATTTGAGCAGTATCTTTATTAGCTTGGATTTTAGTCGTTGTAGCATCGTAAGACACTTTGGGTTTTGCCGTTTCTTTTTTACAACTTGTAAGTAGCAATAATGAAACTCCAAAAACTAGTATGTTTATCTTTCTCATGACTTTAATTTTTTTTTTAGCGGCTAATATACTATAGCTAACTATATATGGGTATCAGTTATGCAATCCAGGTATTCTAAGTTCAAATATAATCAATTTTATGATTTATAGCCTTGCCGTAATTTTTATATTAAAAACCCTTGTGGTCATATAATTTGGAATGCCGTATTGGTTTTTAGTATAAACATCTCGCACCCAAGTATTGGTAATCGCGTTTTGATTGTTGAATAAATTAAAAATCTCTAATCCGATGGACAAATCATTAAATTTTTTCAGCCAGTGCCCCTCAGGCCTGTCTTTGTTTCCATCTGTAAATACTTTAGAAAAACCGATATCTGCTCTACTGTAAGTTCGCAAACGACTTTGATATACATAAGGATCAGCATACGAAGGAGAACCACCTGGCAAACCAGTATTATAAACCAAATTCAAATACAATTTCACACTCGGCAAATTGGGCATGTAATCTTGAAACAAAGCGCCAAACTTC
>CALQBR020000151.1 GCA_943328865.2 Sphingobacterium thalpophilum | reverse complement strand
TGGGTCAAACCAAAGTGAGTGGTATTGTAGTGGATTCCGACAACCAACCAGTTCCATTTGCAAATGTATTGTTTAAAGGGTCTCAACAAGGGGTAGTCACCAATGAAGATGGTCAATTTTATATAGAATCCCAAATTACTTATTCGGCAATAATAATTTCTTTTGAAGGGTTTCAAACTAAAGAAGTGACATTGCCGAAATTGGTGAATTATAATTTCAAGATTAAAATCAGCGAGGGACAAAAGCTAAAGGAAGTGGTTGTTTTTAGAGGTAAAACTTCTAAAAAGAATAATCCTGCGATTGACATCTTGAGAAAGATTTGGGAACGCAAGCATAAGAATGGCTTGTATATGTTCAATCAATACCAGATGGAAAAGTATGAGAAAGTTGAGTTTGATATGAATTCTATTGATAGTGCCTTTATGAAAAATAAAATTTTTAAAGGAATGGAGTTTGTATTTAAACATGTTGACACTTCCAAAGTAACCGGAAAAACATACCTCCCCGTTTTTATTAACGAAGCGCTTTATGATGTTTATGGAGAAAATAAGAACAAAAAGAAGAAGGAAATTCTAAAGGCAAATAAAAATTCTGGATTAAATAATAATGATGGGGTAAATACTTTTATCAAAGATTTGTATTCGGATTACGACATTTATAGTAACTACCTTACTTTTTTTGACAAAAGTTTTACTAGTCCATTATCCAAAACAGGAATTGATGTATATAATTATGTGCTGAGAGACAGTGCTTTCGTTGGAAAAAAATGGTGCTATAACATTGTTTTTTATCCAAGAAGGAAAAACGAACTAACCTTTAAAGGGGATTTTTGGGTAAATGACACGACTTATGCGGTAAAGAATATCAATATGGCCGTAACCAAAAGTGCTAATATTAACTGGGTAAAAGATATTTATATCGAACAAGATTTTGATGTAGTGAATGACTCCATTTTTCTCCTTACAAGGGATTATATGATGTCTGATTTTGCTTTAAATAAAGAGGAAAATTCAAAAGGAGTTTATGGGAAAAGAACTTCCTTATTTCGGAATCATCAATTTAACATTGAGAAGCCTTCGAAATTCTACCAAGAGGAGGTAAATTTTATCGACAACTCGGTTTATCAAAGGCCTGATGAATTTTGGGAAAAACACCGCTTTGAGAGGTTAAATAAAGACGAATTAGGAGTTTATAAAATGCTGGACACCCTAAAAACAGTTAAGGAATTCAAGCAGATGTATAGTTTGGTTTCTATAATTGGAACGGGTTATGTTCGCTTTGAAGGTTACGATTATGGCTCTGTATTTTCAACTGTTGGTTTTAATCAAGTGGAAGGCTTTCGACTCCGTGTTGGAGCAAGAACGCATTTTGGCATTAATGATTTATGGCGATTGCAAGGTTTTACTGCTTATGGCTTCAAAGATAATAAATTCAAGTATGGGCTTTCGGGGAAATGGATGGTTGAAAAGAGTAAAAGGGTTATCATTTCTGCTGGGAATAGAAGGGATGTGGAGCAGATTGGTGCCAGTTTAACTGCTACAAATGATGTTCTAGGAAGGAGTTTTGCTTCTTCAGGTCTTTTTGCATTGGGTTCTAATGGAAAATTGTCTAATGTAAATCTGACGAATTTTGAAATTGAATTTGAGCCAATAAAACAAGTAGTTTTTCAATTGGGGATGTCTTATAGGACGTTAGCCTCTGCTTCACCAGTTTTTAGTTTGGGGTATTATTCGGTTCTTCCAGATGCTTTCGGGAATGGCGGTATGATTAAGAGTGAAGTCCAACAATCAGAATTAAACTGTCATCTCGAATATACGCCTAATAAGAAAACAATAGGTTTTGGAGTGGAACGTAACGAAACTACCAATCCCTATAGTCGTTTTTTTGTGAGATATACTAAGGGACTACGAGGATTTTTAGCAAGTGATTTCAATTATGAAAAGCTGCAAATGTATTATAAATGGCCTTTGGTTATCGGTCCGATTGGCAAAGCAGATTTGACGATTGAGGTTGGTAAAACTTTTGGCAAAGTGCCTTTGGGTTTGCTCAGTGTTGTCCCTGGAAATCAAACCTATTTTAGTATACAAAATACTTTTAATAACTTGAATTTTTATGAGTTTGTAACTGATGAATATGCTACATTTCAATTAGAACATCATTTTCAAGGAAAAATCTTTGCAAGAATCCCATTGGTGCGGAATCTTAATTGGCGAGAAATTATTGGTTTTAGAAGTGTTTATGGGAAAATTTCTGCGGCCAATAAGGCAATTAATGCTTCTGGTTTAGTGTACAAGGCACCTGAAGATGTTTATTGGGAGTATAGCGCAGGAATTGGGAATATCTTCAAGGTTTTCAGGGTCGATTTTAGTTGGAGGGGTAATTATTTGAATATGCCCGATGCTAATAAATTTGTCATAAAAGCCGCCTTTGGTTTTTACTTTTAATGGTATTTGAAGCTATTTTCTTTTCTCTCTTACTTCTTTTCTTGCTAAAAACATCTTTTTATACTACTTTCGCACCCTAAAAATAGAATTTAAGACCCTAAAATAAGATGACTGCAGCAAAATTAAAATCTTTCGATGTACTAATCGAAATTCCAAGAGGAAGTAGAAACAAATACGAATATGATTTCGAAATTAAAAGAATGCGTTTCGACCGAATGTTATTCTCTTCCATGATGTATCCGGCAGATTACGGATTTATCCCTGAAACCTTAGCTTTAGATGGAGATCCATTAGATGTTTTGGTTTTAGTAAATGAACCTACTTTCCCTGGATGTGTGATGCAGGTAAAGCCAATTGGTGTTTTTCACATGGCCGATGAAAAAGGTCCAGATGAAAAAATTATCTGTGTGCCAATTTCTGATCCAATTTGGAACAAATTAGATGATTTGTCAGATGTGAATTCTCATTTGATAAAAGAGATAGAGCATTTCTTTCAAGTGTACAAAGATTTGGAACACAAAAAAGTAGATGTAGAAGGTTGGGGAGATGTAAACGAAGCTTATAGAATTATACAAGAGTGCATTACCCGTTTCGAAAATATTGAAAACAAACCCGAAGGGCTATTTAGTATAAAATAGTTTTTTTAATCTCATTTTATCCCAAAAGGCGTATTCTAATTTAGAGTATGCCTTTTTTTTATACCGTGTTTTCGCTATATTTACATGAGTATCAATAAATAAAATAATTATTATGGAATCAATTATGATTTATTTACCAATAGTTATGGCATTAATAGGTCTTGCTTTTATGGCTATCAAACGGGCATGGGTTTTAAAACAAGATGCTGGAGATGGCAAGATGACAGCAATTGCAGATTATATCCATGAAGGAGCTTTGGCTTTTCTAAAAGCGGAATACCGATTGTTAGCCTTTTTCGTATTAGGCGCAAGTCTTGTTTTAGCAGGAATAGCATTTATTGTTCCGACAACGCATATCTTAATTGTTGTGGCTTTTGTTTTTGGTGCTTTTTTCTCTGCATTGGCAGGGAATATGGGTATGAAAATTGCCACAAAAACAAATGTTAGAACCACACAAGCCGCTCGAACGAGTTTGCCAAAAGCTCTGAAGGTTTCTTTTGGTGGCGGAACAGTAATGGGGTTGGGTGTAGCTGGTTTAGCCGTTTTAGGACTAACCACTTTTTTTATATTCTTTTTCCATTTCTTTATGAATGGTGTTTGGACTTCTACTGATGACATGACGATAGTTTTGGAAACACTTGCCGGTTTCTCTCTTGGAGCGGAGTCTATTGCCTTATTTGCTAGAGTAGGCGGAGGAATTTATACCAAAGCGGCAGATGTTGGAGCGGATTTAGTAGGGAAAGTTGAAGCGGGAATACCAGAAGACGACCCTAGAAACCCAGCGACAATTGCCGATAATGTCGGGGATAATGTTGGGGATGTTGCCGGAATGGGAGCTGATTTATTCGGATCGTATGTGGCTACTGTTTTAGCAGCGATGGTTTTGGGGAATTATGTTATCAAAGATATGGGGGGCAATCTTCAGGATGCTTTTGGAGGAATAGGGCCTATTTTATTACCGATGGCAATTGCTGGTTTCGGAATTCTATTCTCGATTATAGGAACCCTATTAGTAAAAATAAAAGACAATGCCGCTAAAGAAAAACAAGTGCAAGCCGCATTAAATCGAGGCAACTGGGTTTCTATTGTGTTGACTGCTGTTTCGTGTTATATTTTGGTTCAATACCTGTTGCCTGAAACCATGAAAATGGATTTCTTTGGAGAAGGAACGAAAGAGATTTCTTCGATGCGGGTTTTTTATGCGACCCTTGTTGGATTAGTGGTCGGAGCGGTAATTTCATCCGTTACGGAGTATTACACAGGATTGGGGACAAAACCCGTGATGGCCATTGTTCAGAAATCCTCAACGGGAGCAGGGACAAATGTTATTGCTGGTTTGGCCACAGGAATGATCTCTACTTTTCCGACAGTTTTGTTATTTGCAGCTGCTATTTGGTCTTCTTATGCTTTTGCAGGATTTTACGGTGTTGCTTTAGCTGCTTCTGCTATGATGGCTACCACAGCAATGCAATTAGCAATTGATGCTTTTGGACCAATTGCTGATAATGCCGGTGGCATTGCTGAAATGAGCGAATTGCCAAAAGAAGTGCGAACCCGTACCGATATTTTGGATGCAGTTGGTAATACCACGGCAGCAACTGGAAAAGGATTTGCTATTGCTTCTGCGGCATTAAC
>CALQBR020000150.1 GCA_943328865.2 Sphingobacterium thalpophilum | reverse complement strand
ATAACGTTCAATTATAGTTTGGGAAATTGGGGAGAGCATTTTTTTGCTAATACCATAATAGGATATACCAATAACAATGACTTTTATAGCACGAACTCACAGGCAATACAAGACTATTCAAAAACAGATAAAATTATAATAAAAGATCGTGAAAACATTTTTTTCTCGTCTAATATCGATAAATATTTCAAGCGTATTTCTACAAATTTCAAAATTATTTTAAGTGGCTCAAAAACGCAATTTAAAAATATTGTAAATAATTCTGAATTAAGAAAAGTCAATACCAATAGTCTAAACATAGGATATGAATTAAGATCTGGTTTTAAAGGTATTTTTAATTACCATATAGGAACTAAGTGGGATCATTCTATAGTTAATACAACAACAACTAATTCAAATACGAATAACACATCTTTTTTAGATTTATCTTTTGTTTTTAATGATAAATTCAATTGCCAAATACAAACGGAACGTTACTTTTTTGGAAATATTGATAAAAATAGAAACACCTACTATTTTATAGATTTAGAATCGCGGTATATGATCTATAAAAACAAATTATCTATATCATTACTTGGAAATAATCTATTTGATACCTCAAGATTTATCGATTATTCAATAAGCGACACTAGTATTTCAAAATCAGAATATAAAATCGTCTCAAGGTATGTATTGCTAAAAATTGAATATCACTTTTAATGACAAAACAGTACAAGAAAAATAATAAAAGAAAATAATCTTTTACGGTAAATGAAATGGTGTGAACAATAATCATAAAGTTAAAGATGGATCCATAAATAGTCATTTCAATAAAGAGATGAATTGAGTATGTAGAAATGCATCTAAATATCAAAACTTCATATCTTTAAAATAAATACTAAATTATTTCGTTATAGTTACATGATGCCTCTTTGATTGCAGGAAGAAAAAAAAGAAAGATCATTAACTGAAATTATTGTTGTATTAATAAAGATTTACAATGACTTTAAAACTAACAACACTTACGTTTGAATATTAAAAAAAACTCTAAACAAATAATAAAAAATTAAATGGTTTGTAATCTAGGTGCGCATTTTAAAGCAAAAAATTAAATTTTAATTAGCTCAATTAATAAAAACCGTTGAACAAACTGGCCCAATTCTATAAAAATATTTTTATTTAAAGTAAAATTTTGGGTAAAAATGATTAATAAACAGAATATTAGATACCATATAATTACTTTTATTCTTTTTTAACAAAAAAAAGAAAACTAATTAAATTATTTTACTTAAGTTTGGACTTAAAATTATCCTATATAAATTAGAAAAAAAAATACGCTTAAATTAAATCAGTAACCCCAAATTTTAAATTATGAAAAAGACAATTACTCTTGTAGCATTATTTTTATGCACAATATCTTTTGCTCAGGAACTATTCATTGTGAGTTCAAACGGAAAATACGGAATAGTTAATCAACACGGTGTAGTGGTTATAGAACCAAAATACAATTCAATAGTGAATCTTGAAAAAATCACTGGTAATTGGTCTAAAGTACAAATTGACAATCTTTACGGTATCGTTAACAAAAAAGGGGGAATTGTAATTGAACCACAATATGATATCATCAATGATTTTAATGACTATAGAAGTGGTTGGGCATTAGTAAAAAAAGCAAACAAATATGGTTTTATTAATGACAAAGGTAGAGAAGTAGTTACTCCTGTATACGATAGTATCGACAGATATGATGAGCACACAAAAGGACTAAGTCTTGTTGACGCCAATGGATTAAAAGGTTTTATTGATAAAGATGGAAATATTGTAGTATCAGTAAAATACTCTTCAATTGAAAAATATGACCTAATCAGAAAAGGTTGGGCATTAGTTAAAAACAAAGAAGGAAAATTAGGGTTTATTGACAAAACAGGAAAAGAGATAGTTCCTGTAATATACGACGACATCGAATCTTTCAGAGAAAAACCAGTAGAAATAGAAACTGCTGCTACCAGTGATGCTGAATAAATTATACATCATATTTATATTAAATAAAAAAGGGTTTCTGTAGAGAAACCCTTTTTTATTTAATAATTTCACCTTTAAATGAAAAAACTTTTAAATAATTTAAAAGACTTTTAAATGGACTATTATATTGTTATCCCTGCACATAACGAAGAAAAATTCATAGCAAGAACACTACAATCGTTGGTTTTACAAACTATTTTGCCAAAAAAAGTGGTAGTCGTTAATGACAATTCAACCGATCAAACCGCAAATATCATAAACGATTTCGTCAAAAAGCACTCTTTTTTTACATTAGTCGATACTACTTCGGACGCCATACATCTACCAGGCAGCAAAGTAATTGGGGCTTTTTATAAAGGTTTTGAAATATTAGACGACCAATACGACATCATCGTAAAACTAGATGCCGATTTAATTTTACCCAACAACTATTTCGAAACCATTATCGGTCATTTTGAAAACGATTCAACAGTAGGAATGGCGGGCGGTTTTGCTTACATAGAAACCAAAATAAAAAAAAATCAGTTTGAAAGAAATTCAAAGAAAATAATTGAAACGGAGACAGAATGGGTTTTGGAAAACCTAACAAACAAAGACCATATTCGCGGTGCATTCAAAGCCTACCGAAAAGAATGTTTCCATCAAATTGGAGGATTAAAACCTGCAATGGGCTGGGACACCGTAGATGAATTATTGTGTAGATTCTATAATTGGAAAATCATCACAGATGCCACTCTAAAAATAAAACACCTCAAACCAACCGGAACAAACTACAACAAAACAGCACGTTACAAACAAGGCGAAGCTTTTTACACCTTAGGTTACGGACTTTTTATTACTACAATTGCATCGGCTAAATTGGCGATGATGAAAAAGAAACCACTCTTGTTTATAGATTATATCAAAGGTTTTTTGAAGGCAAAAATAAACAACACCCCTTTATTGGTAACAAAAGAACAAACGCAATTCATAAGAGCCCACCGTTGGAATAAAATAAAAGAAAAACTAATGGGATAATCGCAACTTATTCTTCTAAGGGAAAAAACTCATTTGCATTTCTTATAACTCATAACTAATCCTTAATTTAGCCATTATTTAATACTATGATGCTCATTCGTTATTTATCGCAAATCGGGAAATACTTCATAATGTGGAAGGAGATTTTCAAGAAACCAACCAAATGGACGGTGATGAAAACATTAATTTTCAAAGAAATCGATGATTTAATTATTGGTTCTCTTGGTATTGTAGCCTTCATTTCTTTCTTTGTTGGCGGTGTGGTAGCCATTCAGACGGCATTAAACCTGACCAGCCCATTAATCCCGAAATACCTTATAGGTTATGCCACTAGACAATCTATGATTTTAGAATTCGCACCCACTTTTATTTCCGTAATTATGGCGGGAAAAATGGGTTCCTTTATTACCTCAAGTATCGGAACAATGCGTGTTACTGAGCAAATTGATGCATTAGAAGTAATGGGCGTTAATTCATTGAATTATCTGGTTTTTCCAAAATTAATCGCTTTGCTATTGTATCCGTTTATAATTGGAATTGCAATGTTTTTAGGAATTTGCGGTGGCTTTACCGCTAGTGTTTATGGCGGTTTTGGCAACAGCGCAAATTTTATCGAGGGCCTTCAAATAGATTTTATCCCCTTCCATATTGCCTATGCCTTTATAAAAACCATTATTTTTGCAGTACTCTTAGCTACAATCCCTTCGTTTCATGGCTACTACATGAAAGGAGGTGCACTTGAAGTTGGAAAGGCCAGTACAGTGGCTTTTGTATGGACCTCAGTAACGATTATTTTAGCTAATTATATTCTAACCCAATTGCTATTAACCCCATGATCGAAATAAAAAACATCCAAAAATCATTTGATGGCCATATGATATTAAAAGGCGTTTCCACCATTTTCGAAACTGGAAAAACCAATTTAATCATTGGTCAAAGTGGTTCTGGAAAAACCGTTTTACTAAAAAGCTTATTGGGTATTCATACCCCAGAATTAGGGACCATTTCTTTTGACGGGAGGATTTACTCTGATTTAAAGCCAAACGAAAAACGGGAATTACGCACCGAAATCGGAATGGTATTCCAAGGAAGCGCCTTATTCGATTCTATGACTGTAGAAGAAAACATTGCCTTCCCATTGAAAATGTTTACCAATAAAACGCCTAAGGAAATAAAGGAAAGAGTCGATTTTGTTATCGACAGAGTACATCTGATTAAGGCCAATACAAAAATGCCTTCTGAAATATCTGGAGGAATGCAAAAACGTGTAGCAATTGCTCGGGCAATTGTAAACAATCCGAAATACTTATTTTGTGACGAACCCAACTCTGGATTAGATCCAAATACAGCCATTGTTATCGACGAATTGATTCAAGAAATAACAGACGAATACAACATCACTACAGTAATTAATACCCACGACATGAACTCTGTGATGGACATCGGTCAAAAAATAGTCTTCTTGAAGAATGGACTTAAAGAATGGGAAGGCAATAAAGAGGAATTGTTTAAAACCGAAAACGAAGCGGTAATCGAGTTTGTCTATTCTTCAAGCTTATTTAAAAAAGTAAGAGAAGCCTATTTGAAAGAATAAAAAAGGAGTTTTTTGAATAGACTCCCACCCTTTTTTATGCTTTATTAATTTTTGAAACTATTGCTTTAATTTCCTGCTCTTTATTTTTTGGATAAATCAAAAGCACTTCGTCT
>CALQBR020000149.1 GCA_943328865.2 Sphingobacterium thalpophilum | reverse complement strand
GCTTCTGTAATTTTAGAAGTAACGTATGCCGAACCAGGAATAAAAGGAAATACAGCAACAAATGCTACCAAATCAGCTACTGTTGAAACAGGAGCTACGGTGAACGTTCCATTATTTATCAATGAAGGGGATAAAATTAAAATTGAAACGGCTTCAGGTTCTTACATGGAGCGCGTAAAAGAATAGTTTTTAACTTATGAAATTCCCAAAAGTCTATTCTTTAGAAGAAATTGCGACAATTCTTAATTGCGAGTTTGTAGGTGATAAAAATTTTCCCGTTTTAGGTATGAATGAAATTCATGTTGTAGAATTTGGAGATATTGTTTTTGTGGATCACCCAAAGTATTATGACAAAGCATTACAATCGGCGGCTTCTATCGTTTTAATTAATAAAAAGGTAGATTGTCCAAAAGGGAAAGCACTTTTGATATCGGATGATCCTTTTCGGGATTTTAATACATTAACCAAACATTTTAAACCTTTTCAGTTTTCAAAAATCTCTATTGCTACTTCAGCTAGTATAGGTGAAGGTACTGTAATTCAGCCGAATGCATTTATTGGGAATCATGTAGTCATTGGGAAAAACTGTTTGATCCATTCCAATGTTTCTATATATGACCATACGATTATTGGAGATAATGTAATCATTCATGCAGGAACTATTTTAGGCGCTGATGCCTTTTACTATAAAAAACGATCTGATGGTTTTGATCAGTTGGTTTCAGGAGGTAGGGTAGTGATTCAAGATAATGTGGGTATTGGTGCTCTTTGTACCATTGATAAAGGGGTTACGGGAGATACTACAATTGGCGAAGGAACTAAAATTGACAATCAAGTGCATGTAGGTCATGATACCGTTATTGGAAAAAAATGCCTGATTGCTTCTCAAACCGGAATTGCAGGTTGTGTGATCATTGAAGACGAAGTAACACTTTGGGGTCAAGTAGGCACTACAAGTGGCATTACTATTGGTGAGAAAGCAGTTGTTTTAGGTCAAACTGGAGTTACTAAATCAATTCCAGGTGGTAAAACGTATTTTGGTACTCCAATTGAAGAGTCTCGTGAGAAATTAAAACAATTAGCCAATATCAAGAAAATACCTGAAATCATAAGCAAATTAAAATAGTTTTCCATTTCCAATTCCTTTTCCGATTGGTTATCAAGAAATATTCGGAAGTTATAGCGTAAAATAGTTAGGGGATAATAAAGCATTTATGATCTAAATTTATTCCAATATAAAGTTCAAAAAAACTTTACAATTAGGTATCAAAACCTTACTTTTGCAGCACCAAATTTTAAACAATTTAAAAAAAATATATCATGAGCGTTTTAGTTAATAAAGATTCTAAAATAATTGTTCAAGGATTTACAGGAAGCGAAGGAACTTTTCATGCTTCTCAAATGATTGAATACGGAACGAATGTTGTAGGTGGGGTTACTCCAGGAAAAGGAGGAACAATGCACTTAGAGCGTCCTGTTTTTAACACCGTAAAAGACGCTGTTGACCAAGCTGGAGCTGATACTACGATCATTTTTGTTCCACCTGCTTTTGCTGCTGATGCGATTATGGAAGCTGCTGATGCTGGGATTAAAGTAATTATTACAATCACTGAAGGTATTCCAGTTGCTGATATGATCAAAGCGAACGAATATATCAAAAATAGAAATTGCACTTTAATCGGACCAAACTGTCCTGGTGTAATTACTCCAGGGGAAGCTAAGGTTGGAATTATGCCAGGTTTTGTTTTCAAAAAAGGAACTGTTGGAATTGTTTCTAAATCAGGAACTTTGACTTATGAAGCTGCTGACCAAGTAGTAAAACAAGGTTTGGGAATCACTACTGCAATTGGTATTGGTGGAGATCCAATTATTGGAACTACAACTAAACAAGCGGTTGAATTATTGATGAATGATCCTGAAACCAAATGTATCGTTATGATTGGTGAAATTGGAGGACAATTAGAAGCTGATGCAGCCAAATGGATTAAAGCAGATGGGAATCGCAAACCAGTAGTTGGATTTATTGCGGGTGAAACTGCTCCTAAAGGAAGAACAATGGGTCATGCTGGTGCCATTGTAGGTGGTGCAGATGATACGGCAGAAGCTAAAAAACGCATCATGAGAGAATGCGGTATTTTTGTAGTAGATTCTCCTGCAGAGATTGGAAAAAAAGTAAAAGAAGTTTTAGGTTAATCTAAAACATATTATAAAACCTAATACCTCACGTTTTCGTGGGGTATTTTTTTAAATAAAATAGATTCAACAATGTATAAAGAATTAAAAAAATTCAAAGTTAACAATAGTTTTACCTTTACTACTGACGATAGTTTAGAAGAAGTTTCTAATGCATCTGAAACAGGAAGTGGTATTTTCTTGGTTTATGCTGTTGACGGAGAAGACAAAGAATTAATCATGGTAGGGTCTACTGGAACCATTCAAAATGATGGGACTTTAAAAAGTAAAAATGGGGGATTGAATGACAAAATCGTTAATGGACACCAATTTGCAAAAACGGGAAGAAAATATTCTTGGCCAGCCCAAATGAAATTGGAAAATATAGAAAGATTAGAAGTTTCTTGGTATGAAACTTTCAATGATAAAGTAAAAGTGATTCCTACTTTTATAGAAGGACAGATTTTACAAAATTTCTTAGATGAAAATGGCAGGTTGCCAAGATGGAACGTAGCATTTTAATCCATTGTAAATCTTTAAGTTATTATAAAAAAAGCGCCAATATGGCGCTTTTTTAGTTTTGTTGCGATTGACAACGGATAACGTTAAACAGTATGTGATTGATTTTTTATTTTATGAGAGCAAGTCCTTCTAATGCAGAAGTATTTTTAGGACTATATAAAAGCACTCGGTTGAATAATTCTTTTGCTTCGCTATATTTTCCTAAAAAATAATAGTTCCAACCACTCATTAACATCGAATCGTAATCAAAAGGATATAAATTCAATGCCGTTGAAAAGTATTTTTCGGCTTTTGAATACTCTTTTCTGTTGTAATAAATTTGCCCCAATCTAAAATTAGTACTACTGTTTTTAGGATCGTTTTTTAGTATGGCTAAATACGTTTGTTCGACTTCTTCCCATTTGTTTTGGGCTACCAAAGAATTAACAGCACCTAATAAAGCTTCTACTGAAGCAGGCATGAGTTCAGCTGCTTTTTTATACGCAATAACAGATTCATTGTATCTCTTTGCTGAATACGTTAACCATCCTAGGCGAACTTGTATCGGATAATTATTGATGGCATTGATACTCTTTAAAGCTTCGATTGCTTCGTTGTATTTTTTACCTGATTCTAATACATAACTTTTGTTAAATGCCTCTTGAACTGTATTTTGGTCCTGGGCATTTGCGAATTGAATTCCGAATAATAGTAGTAAAGCCAACGATTTTTTTAAAATTTCCATACGATTTTTGTTTTTAAAAGATTATAGTTATAAGTGTAATTGATTGTATTAAGAGTGCTTAAATCTGCAGTATAATAGTTGGATTCTCGCTGTTGAATGCCATAGCCCAAGCTAAAATCAAAACGTTTAATGTAAAAATTGAGGTTGCTACCGGTGTACCAATTGATTTGATTGGGGGTATTAAAAACGGAAAGCCCATTGTCACTAATGTAGTTTAGATGGTTTCCAAAAGCCCAAAAACCTTCTATCCAAATTTTTGGAGTTAGTTTATAGCCTAACAATTGCGTAAAAATACTATTATTATACATTTCGTTGGTTACAAAAGCGAATTTTGAATTAGAATAAAAGTTCTTATTGCCAAATGGAAAATAGGTTAAAGCCGCTTCGGCTGTAAGCGTTTTTAAGTCACTAATATCGGTATAACTAAATGAAATACTAGGTTCAATATAATTCAGTTTTTTACCTAAAGAAAAACTAACGGAGTAATTATTGTTTTTATAATGATTAATTGCAATTGGTGTAGGAGGAGTTGCTAGTGTATAAGTATTATAGCTTGAATGATAAGTTCCAAATCCAAATCCAATTTTATAGCCTTTATAAAAATAAGCACCTAAAATATTCCATTGGTAATAATTGTTTTTATCGGTAAACTTATTTACAACAGCATCTTGTACAATAGTTTCTGAAGTATTGGATACGTATGAAAAATGGTTTTGCAACTTAAAATTTGGAGTGATTTGATTGGTAATTAACAAATTTCCAAAAGCTACATCCGAATAAAAGGTGCCTTGTGCCGTTGGATAACCATTTCGTAAATCTATTTTTTTTAAGTTATTCAAGTCATTGGTTTGAAGCAATCCAGTTTCAAAAGCCACTGATTTGAATAATGGCGTTTTATGATTGACTTTAGCTTTTAACTCATCGGGAAAAATCGCAGTCAATTGGTATGCTTTCTCTGTTTGATTCGTATATATATAGGCGTAATACAAATACTCCATCAAGTAAGGGTCATTACTGTCAAATGCTTTTGCTTTTTCTAAATGATAAATGGCTTGTTCGTAATTTTTTAGCTCAAAATAAGAAACGCCCAAACGATACCTTAGGTAATAAAAATCAATATTTTGACGTAATGATTTAGTTCCTAATTTTATAGTTTCTGGATAGTTTCCTGAAATAAATGTGGTGTACGTTTGCTCGTCAATACTTGTTTCAGTTAACTTTTGGGCAAAACTGAAATTAGCAATAAGTAAGAAAAAAATTAAATATGATAAGGCTCGCATCGTAGGGTGTATTTTATTTTAGAATGGG
>CALQBR020000148.1 GCA_943328865.2 Sphingobacterium thalpophilum | reverse complement strand
TCTATTTGCCTTTTGTAAAAACGGTTTATATCTCCGGAAATTTTATCGCCATAGAAAAATATTCTATTGTAGAATGGAACGACGTGCAAGATGCCGTGGCGGAGCAAATCGAAACATTTGTAAACAATGGTGGAGTCATCATTACAGTCGATGAAAACAAATCAAAAAAACAACCCATCACTGTGTATGGGGAAACCACACCAAATCCAGCGGCCTTAAAATTTGTAGTCAGTAGAAGATTAACTAAGAATGCCATTGAATTCAAAAGCATCGACGACACTGCCGCTTCTCCTTTGGCCAAAGAACTATTCCATTTCCCTTATGTAAAAGAAGTTTTTATCGATGAGAATTATATTTCGGTAACAAAATACGAAGTTCACGATTGGAGTGAAATCACTCTTGAATTGCGTTCATTTATCAAACAGTTTATAGAAAATGGCGGAACGGTTTTAGATGAAAGTGTCGTTACCCAAGACACCAAACAAGAAAAGCAACAAATCAAAAACTTTGATGCTTTAGATACCATTTCGCAGCAAATCATAAACATTTTAGAGGAATATGTAAAACCAGCCGTTGCAGCCGATGGCGGAAATATCTTATTTGATTCTTATGATGAAAAAGAAAAAAGGGTTAAAGTAATTCTTCAAGGCGCATGCAATGGATGTCCTTCTTCTACTTTTACTTTAAAAAGCGGCATCGAAAACATGCTCAAAGACATGTTGAATGATGAAGACATAAAAGTGGAAGCTTTAAACGCTTAACTATTGATTTTCAGCAAAATAAACCCTTTTGTTTCAGAAAAATAACTAACTTTAAGTTAGTAATCTTAAAAAAAGGGAAATTATGTCTGTATTAAAAGTAATCGAAATCCTCTCCGAATCAGAAATCAGTTGGGAAGATGCCGCTAGAAAAGCCATAGCCAAAGCATCTAAAACAGTAAAAAACATCAAATCGGCCTATGTCAAAGAACACAGTGCAGCGATAGTCGATGGGAAAATTACCGGATTTAGAGTCACGCTAAAACTGGCTTTTGAGTTAGAATAATTTCAACAAAACCTTTACCTTTAAGCGTTTCTTTTCGAGACGCTTTTTTTTATTTTTAGAAGCCAATCCAGCTATCCGTTTCAATCTTTTTGTTCGCCGAAAAGGCTCAAAAAAGGATTTCCACTACTATCTGGGCTAACCCAATCCAAATGAACGAACTACAATTAGAATCCAGTCCCTACCTATTGCAACACGCCAACAATCCTGTACATTGGAAAGCATGGAATCCCAGCTCCCTAGCCTTTGCCAAAGAAAACAACAAACTTATAATCATCAGCATTGGGTATTCTGCCTGCCATTGGTGCCACGTTATGGAACATGAAAGTTTTGAAGATCCTAAAGTCGCACAAACCATGAATCCCCATTTTGTCAACATCAAAGTAGATCGGGAAGAACGCCCAGATGTCGATGCAGTATATATGAAAGCCGTTCAGATGATGACGGGTCGCGGTGGCTGGCCTTTGAACATAGTAGCCCTACCCGATGGCAGACCGGTTTGGGGCGGCACCTATTTTAGGAAAGATGAATGGATCAACACACTCGAAGAACTCCAAAAACTCTATCGAAATCATCCCGAAAAAATGATAGACTATGCTGATAAACTGCATCAGGGAATGGATAGTTTGGAATTATTTGCAAATAAAAATCCATTGGAAAAACTAAGTCAAAATCTAATAGATCCCTTAGTTGAAAAATGGACTAAAAGTTTTGACTTAGAATTTGGTGGTTTGGCGCGTGCTCCAAAATTTATGATGCCCAACAATTATCAATTTTTGTTGCGCTACGCCCATCAAAAAAAGGACACTGAATTGCTCGATTTTGTCAATTTAACCTTAACTAAAATGGCCTATGGAGGACTATTTGACACTATTGGCGGTGGTTTTTCGCGCTATTCGGTCGATCTAAAATGGCACATTCCCCACTTTGAGAAAATGCTTTATGACAACGGGCAACTCGTTTCCCTATATGGCGAGGGCTACAAACTCACAAAAAATCCTTTATATAAAGAAGTCATTGAAAAAACTCTTGCCTTTATATCCAGGGAATTGACCAATGATCAAGGAGGTTTTTACTGTGCTTTGGATGCCGATAGTTTAAATGAAAAACAACATTTAGAAGAAGGGGCTTTCTATGTTTGGAAAAAAGAAACCTTACAAACATTACTCAACGAAGATTTCGCCTTATTCAGCACCGTTTTTAACATCAATGATTTTGGATATTGGGAAGAAAACAACTTTGTTCTTATTCAAAATAAGTCCTTAGAAATGATTGCCCTCCAAAATGAAATGGACGTTTCCGAACTGCAATCCAAAAAGAAAAATTGGGAGGCGCTCCTTTTTGGGGAGCGTGAAAAACGAAGCAAACCAAGGTTGGATGACAAATCCCTGACTTCATGGAACGCCATTATGCTTAAAGGGTATATTGATGCCTATAAAGCATTAGAAACAGAAGCCTATCTACAAGTCGCTCTTGACAATGCTGATTTTATACTCAAAAACATGTGGTCGCCTGATGGAAACCTATCCCACAACTACAAAAACGGAAAAAGCAGCATCAACGGCTATCTCGAAGACTACTGCTTTGTGATTGAGGCTTTCATCGCCCTATATGAAGTGACCTTTAACGAGAATTGGCTACAAAATGCCAAACAACTTACCGATTACTGTTTGGAGCATTTTTATGATGACAAAACTGGTTTTTTTGCCTTCACCTCCAATTTAGATGAAGCGCTAATTAGCCAACATTTTGAAACCGAAGACAATGTCATACCTGCATCGAATTCTGTAATGACAACTAATTTATTCAAACTGAATGTGTATTACCACAATTCCTTCTATGAAAAAACAAGCGACCGAATGCTGCAAAACATCATTCCAAATATCGACTACCCTTCCGCATTTTCTAATTGGTTACAAGTTTTTTTAAACTATTCCGACCAAAATAAAGAGTTAGCCATTTGTGGTGAAAAAGCCTTGGCGTATAGCAAAGTAATTAACAAGCAATACCTTCCCAATCTCATTTTAGCAGGTTCTGAGAAAAGCAGCACACTGCCATTTTTAGAAAACCGATTTAAAGAAGGAGAAACGCTTTTTTACGTTTGCCAAAACAAAACGTGTATATCGCCAAGTGCTGATTTTGAAGAAGTGTTACAAAACCTATTAAAGCCCTAGCAGGTTAAATGTAAAAAACTTATTTTTGTGTATTATTAATTACAACCTTCTCTATGGAGAAGGTTTTTTATTGTTTTCAAAATGAAACTATTAGTCGACACCAATTTTTTGGATCAGTACACCTCGTCGTTCATAACGGTCTTAATAGACTACTCTCCTAAAATAGTAGCTGCCGTTTTACTATTAATCATCGGAATTTGGGGTATCAAAATCATCAATACCGTTTCTCGGAAAATTATGATTAAAAGGAATATTGAACCCACTTTAATTGAGTTTCTGACCGACACCATGCATTGGGGTTTAAGAATATTACTTTTTATTGCTGTAATTTCAAAATTAGGAATAGAATCTTCCTCATTTGTTGCCATCCTTGGTGCTGCTGGATTAGCGGTTGGCCTTTCGCTTCAAGGTTCTCTATCGAATTTTGCTGGTGGCATGTTGATTATACTTTTCAAGCCATTTAAACTTGGTGATGTCATTGAAGCGCAAAATATTTCGGGAAAGGTAATCGATATTCAAATTTTTGTAACTCAAGTATTAACCGCCAACAATCAAGTGGTTTTTATTCCAAATGGCGCCTTGTCTAATGGAAATATTGTTAATTATTCAAAACTAGAAACCAGAAGAACAGATCTGACGATTTCCGTTTCGTATGAAACCGATATTAAAAAAGCAAAGGATCTTATTTTTAAAATTCTAAATGAAAATCCTCAGATTCTTCAGGAACCAAAAGGCGAAATTATAGTAAAAGAACTAACTGATTCTGGTATAAAATTGGCCATTCAAGCTTGGACAAAAAACCAAGATTACGCCCTAGTTTGTGCAGCTCTATTGGAAGATTGTAAAAGTGCTTTTGATAGTGCTAAAATTCCTTTTCAAACCACTGTCAAATAAGTTTGAAAAGTATTATTTCTTAGCAGTAGTAATCATAAAATCTTTCAGGTAGTAAGGCTCAAAATAAGCCACATCAACAAAATCATTCTTAACAAACTGATCAAAACTCCATTGGCTCATTTCCTTAGCTGATGGATAGACCATTTGATCTAGAAAAACAAAATTTCCATTTAGGAGTACCGGTTTTACTTTCTCATTAGAGTCCCCAACAAAATAAACCGTTTCATTGATTTCTGCAAAAGAGTCGGCGGTGATAATTTCAGCCTTTACTTCCCTAATTTTTTCAAATCTAGCATTAAAAACAGCGCTATAGACCTCCATTCTTCTGGCATCAATCATCGGAACAATAACCCCATCAGTAATGGCAGCTTTTGAGGCTAGAATTTTCAAGGTATCAACTGCAATCATGGGAATCCCTAAAGCAAAACACAGTCCTTTGGCCGCTGAAACCCCTATTCGCAATCCGGTATAAGAACCTGGTCCTTGACTAACTGCGATAGCAGCTAAATCCTTAAAATTCAATTGCAATTCCTGTAGAATTTCAGCTATAAAAACATGAAGTTTCTCGGCATGAGAATAGCCTTCTTCTGCCATTTCCTTGCAAAGAATTGTCTTCCC
>CALQBR020000147.1 GCA_943328865.2 Sphingobacterium thalpophilum | reverse complement strand
CCATTACAAATGGCACTAGCAGTTCTATTAGCGTTTTTAAGAACACGAGTCCGTTGGGAGTCAATCCAATCGAACCTAAAAAAGCAATGGCTGTTTTCCCTAATCCAACCCATGCGGAACTTAATATACAATTGCCAGAACAAGAAACCCTTGATCGTGTAGCCATTACAGATATTACTGGTAAAATAGTACTGAAACAAGACCAAAACCTCAACCAAATCAATGTGTCGGATTTAGCCAATGGTTTGTATTTTATTGAAGTCCATTCCGGAAATAAAAAATTCCAAACCAAGTTTATTAAAAACTAAAATTAAAAAGCCGCGGTGATAGCGGCTTTTTAATTGTTAAAATTTCAATTGATAGACTTCGTCTAAGTCTTTATCCGAACTGATATTTACATTCAAATCAGTTACAAAACCTGAATTGAGTCCGTAAGCCCACCCATGTAAAGTTAACTCCTGACCACTTCGCCAAGCTGCTTGCACGATTGAAGTTTTTGCCAAATCAAAAACTTGTTCTTTTACATTCAATTCTACAAAAGTATTAAAGCGTTCCGTCTCGTCAGTAATCGAATCCAAATAAGTATGATGCAAACGGTACACATCTTTAATATGACGAATCCAGTTGTCAATGATGCCTATTGAGTCATTTCCCATAGCAGCTTTTATCCCTCCACAGCCATAATGACCACAAACCAATACATGTTTTACTTTTAAAACATTTACTGCATAATCCAATACACTTAACATATTCATATCCGAATGGATTACCATATTGGCAATGTTTCTGTGTACAAATACTTCTCCGGGTTTTGCCCCCACAATCTCGTTTGCAGGAACGCGACTATCTGAACAACCAATCCAAAGTAATGGTGGCGTTTGCCCTTTGGCTAAATCCTGAAAATAATTGGGATCACTAGCTAAGGATTTTTCTACCCATTTTTTGTTGTTGTCTAATATTTGTTTATAAAAATCGCTCATCTTGTTTTTTTATTTTATATTAAATTAATGGTACTGATTAGTCATTTATAGTGTATAAAAAAATAATTGTCTATTTTGAATCCTTTGGTTTGTAAATTACTTCAATGTTTTTAGTTTCTTTTTTTACCATCATTCTTTTAGCCGCATCGTAATAGTGTTCTACGGTAACATGATTTTGTATTTCAGAAGTATTTTCTAACTGATAGGCTTTTTTAAAACCTTTGAGTTTTACTTTGATATGCGCCTCGGGAGCTCTTGTGGTTTTAAATTCATGGATTAAATCCAAAATATCGTGGGCGATATAAACCGTATCATGAGCATTAATAATCACTTTAGCATTTTCAGGAATCTCATTTAAGGTCGTTTTAATAGCGGCTTTATTCAAAAAAGAAACTTCTTGGGCCAGATCAATATGAATTACATCTCCATCAACATATTCTTCTTTTCTAAAACTATAGGCTCTTTTTAAATTTCCTTTTAAAACAAAAATAATGCTGATGACAATCCCCAAAGCAACCCCTTTTAACAAATCCGTAAAGACCACTGCCAATAAAGTAGCAATAAAAGGGATAAATTGGTATTTCCCTTTTTTCCAAAAATGAATAAAAGTAATCGGTTTGGCTAATTTGTAACCTACTAATAACAAAATAGCTGCTAAAGTTGCTAAAGGAATCTTATTCAACAAAAAAGGAATCGTGACCACACATAGGAACAGCAAAAGGCCATGAATAATCGTCGACATTTTTGATTTTGCTCCAGCAGTATTATTGGCAGAAGAACGCACCACTACCGATGTCATAGGCAATCCACCTAAAAGAGCGCTTACCATATTCCCAATTCCTTGGGCTTTGAGCTCTATATTGGTATTGGTATATCGTTTTTGCACATCCATTCGATCCGTAGCTTCAATACACAATAAAGTCTCAATAGAAGCTACAATGGCTATGGTCAGTCCTACAATCCAAACTTTAGAATCGGTAATTCCTGAGAAATCAGGAGAAACAATCATTTGATTGAATGCTGCTATGGAGTCAGGGATAGGCAAAGAAACCAAATGCGATTTGGCAATCATTAAAGAACTGCCTGTGGCAATGAATATTTCATTCAAAACAACTCCCATCACTACTGCAACAAGGGCGCCAGGTATTAGTTTTAAGTTTTTTAGAATCGAAACTTTATCCCACAAAATCAAAATTAATAAAGATACTATTGTAATGAGGATTGATCCGAGTTGAACATAATCGAAAACACCCAATAGGGTCGAAAAAGTATTGTTCCCATCAGGTTGGATAAAAGACTGATCCCCTTCAAAATCTTTGTCATAACCAAAAGCATGCGGCAATTGCTTCAAAATAATGATAATTCCAATTCCGGCTAACATCCCTTCGATAACATTGTTTGGAAAATAATTAGAAATGCTTCCTGCTTTAATAAACCCTAAAACCAACTGAATTAATCCTGCGATAAAAACGGCCGTTAGAAAAACATCGAAAGCTCCTAAATCTGTAATAGCCGTTAAAACGATAGCAGTTAAACCTGCTGCCGGTCCAGAAACACTGATATTGGAGGTGCTCAAATACCCTACCACGATGCCGCCAACAATTCCCGATATGATTCCTGAAAATAACGGTGCTCCAGAAGCCATTGCAATACCTAAACACAAGGGAAGCGCTACTAGAAAAACTACTAAACCAGATGCAAAATCTGATTTAAGGTTCGCAAAAAGATTGATTTTTTTTGTCATTATACCTTACTAAAAATTAAATACAAATAGTTATTTCAATTTTATAAAATTGAAATAGGGCGATTTTAAAAATATTAAAATCGTTATGTATTAAACTTCTTCGGGTGGGGTAACAAATATGGTTGCGGCAATATTGTCGTGCTCGGTTATATCCTCAGACAATATCAAATTGGAAGTGCTAACAGAAAAGGTAACGAATTCAATGGCGCTATAAAACTTGAAGTCGGCTTTAAATTCTTTTTGACTTTCTTCTTCTTCTTCAGATAAATCAAAGAAAAAAGAGGTATCCGTGTTTTTCTCAATCAAACTCACAATAGTGGGTGTAGAAAGAAAAACAAGAAAGACAATTAATGCGATTTTTACAGCGAATTTCATAGTTTGCAAAAGTATGGGTTACGATTGTAAATAAAAAACGATATTTTTAATTTTAAAAAAAGATTAACATTGCATTGATAACCAACCTATTCAAATCTATCTACAGAAGCAACGTTTAATAGCTGTTTTCAAATTTATAGAATAAAAAAAGTATTCTCATTATAAATTAAATTGATTGTTTTTATATTTGTATCAGATATTACTATACTATGACTATTACCCAATTACAATATGTTTTGGCCGTTGCGGAACACAAAAATTTTACGTTAGCTGCCGAAAAATGTTTTGTCACCCAACCGACGTTGAGTATGCAAATTCAAAAAATTGAAGAGGAACTCAAAATCTTAATCTTCGACAGAACTAAAAAACCAATTCAACTCACCGATATTGGTCAGAAAATTGTCAATCAAGCCAAAAATATTGTCAACGAAGCGGATCGCATTAAAGATATCGTCGAACAGCAAAAAGGATTTATTGGTGGAGAATTCCGATTGGGGATTATTCCAACGATTATGCCTACCCTATTGCCGATGTTTTTAAGTAATTTCATTAAGAAGTATCCCAAAATAAAACTCATCATCGAGGAATTAAACACCGATGAAATCATATTGCGCTTAAAAAACGGAAATTTGGATGCCGCTATTGCCGCAACACCTTTATTAGAAGAAAAGCTCAAAGAAATTGTTTTGTATTACGAACCTTTTATGGCTTATATACCCGAAAGCCACTCCATTGCTCATAAACAGGAAATTGAAGTCTCCGACTTAAATCTAGATGAAATTCTATTGTTGCAAGACGGCCATTGTTTCCGTGATGGGATTATGAATTTGTGCAAAAATCAAGGAATTTCTTCTGGAAATGCTTTTCAATTGGAAAGCGGCAGTTTTGAAACTTTAATCCGATTGGCCGACGAAGGACTAGGAATGACATTGTTGCCTTTTTTACATACTTTAAATTTAAATGAGAAGGAACAAAGTAAATTGCGTCATTTTAAGGAGCCCAAACCATCGCGAGAAGTAAGTCTGATTTTCCCAAAAACAGAACTCAAAATTCATATCATTGACGCTTTAAGACAAACTATTGCAGGAGTAATCAAAGGAGCCATCGTTTTTCAAAATGTAGCCATCATAAGTCCCCTTTCTAAAAACAAGAATTAATCCAAATTCAGAGTTAAACCCGTTTTTCGATTTCTATAATTTCTAAATCCTTGATTTTGTCGCCATCAATGACAAATCGAAGCATGGTTCGCACGGTATGAAAACCACTTTTGCCAGCGGCTCCCGGATTCATGTGCAACAAGTTCAGTTTTTTATCAAACATTACTTTTAGAATATGGGAATGGCCGCATATAAATAATTGAGGTGGATTTGCGGTAATTTCGGCTCTAATACTCGGATTGTATTTTCCCGGATAACCGCCGATATGGGTAATCCAAACCGAAACACCTTCGCAACTAAATCGATTGTGCAAAGGAAATTCCAAACGCGCCTGAGCATCATCAATATTACCATACACGCCTCGAAAAGGTTTTAGCTTTTTTAAAGCGTCAGTCACCGACAAATCACCTATATCCCCTGCGTGCCAAACCTCATCTGCCTGATTTACATATTTTAAAATCGCCTCATCGAGGT
>CALQBR020000146.1 GCA_943328865.2 Sphingobacterium thalpophilum | reverse complement strand
TAGAAAATTATCGTAAAAAGAATTGTTTTGCTCAGGATCCAAAACTTCCAATAAAGCAGAAGAAGGATCTCCCTGATGGCTAACCGATAATTTATCAATTTCATCCAAAACAAAAACAGGATTAGAAGTACCTGCTTTTTTTAGACTCTGAATAATTCGACCAGGCATCGCGCCAATATAGGTTTTTCTATGGCCCCGAATTTCAGCTTCATCGCGCAATCCACCTAACGAAATGCGAACATACTTTCTACCCAAAGCTTCCGCTACTGATTTTCCAATAGAGGTTTTACCAACCCCTGGAGGCCCCGTCAAGCAAATGATAGGAGATTTCATATCATTTCGCAATTTTAAAACTGCTAAATGTTCAATCATTCTTTTTTTGACCTCTTCCAAGCCAAAATGATCCTTATCTAGAATTTTCTGTGCGCGTTTTAAATCAAAATTATCTTTAGTATATTCATTCCAAGGTAATTCCAAAAACAATTCTAAATAATTCCTCTGGATACCAAAATCTGGCGCTTGCGGATTCATCCGACGCATTTTGGAGAGTTCTTTCTCAAAATGCTTTTTCGTTTTTTCATCCCATTTTTTGGACTTTGACTTTTGAAGCATTTCATCCATCTCTTCTTCCTGAGAAACTCCACCCAATTCCTCCTGAATCGTTTTCATTTGCTGATGCAAAAAATACTCTCGTTGTTGTTGGTCTAAATCGAAACGAACTTTAGATTGGATATCATTTTTTAATTCGAGTTTTTGCAGCTCTACATTCATAAAACGCAAAGTCTGTAATGCCCTATCCTTTAAATCACTAACAGCTAACAATTCTTGTTTCTCTTCAACTGATAAATTCATATTTGAAGAAACGAAATTGATTAAAAAAGAATGGCTTTCGATATTTTTAATAGCAAAAGTAGCTTCGGTAGGGATATTAGGACTCTCTTTAATAATCTGAATCGCCAACTCTTTGATAGATTCAATAATCGCCGAAAATTCAGTATCTTTTTTTCCTGGTCTTTTTTCAGCAACCTCTTTAATACTAGCCGTAATATAAGGTGTATCAGAAATTACATTGTCAATTTCAAAGCGTTTTTTACCTTGAAGAATAACCGTAACATTACCGTCGGGCATTTTCAAAACACGAAGAATTCGAGCTACCGTTCCAATATTGTGAATATCCTCGCGGGTTGGATCTTCATCTATTTCATTTTTTTGAGCTACGACACCAATTATTTTTCCAACGGCATTAGCATCATTAATTAATTTAATTGATTTGTCTCTTCCTGCAGTAATAGGAATAACCACACCAGGAAACAGAACAGTATTCCTTAAGGGCAAAATCGGAAGTGAGTCTGGTAATTCCTCGTTATTCATCTCCTCTTCATCTTCTGGGGTTAAAAGAGGAATTAATTCTGCTTCGGTATCAAATTCCTGAAGTGACAAGTTGTCAAGAGTAAGTATTTTATGTTGTGACATAGTAAAAAATAAGTCATTTTGACGTTAAGCATTTATAAAAATAGCATTATTAAATTATAATCATTAACACAGATAGTTAGTAACTAAAATAAATAGACAAACTGGTTTGGTATTTTATTTTGTTAATGGTTCGCTACCAAAGCAATCTTTATGCCATTACCTTTCGAAAAAAAAGCTATCTTTAGGATAGCTTTGATAGAATTAAGAGACTGTAATTATTTCGAATAAAAAATTTCAATATCAGAAGTTAAAAAAACAGGCACATTACTACTAGATGTTCCAACGATTTTACCTTGTTTGATACTCTTAACTAACTTATTACCGCTAAAGGTAAAAACTTCAGTAGTTTGTGTTCCTGCTAAAGCGTAAGATAATGTTACTGTATTTGATGATAAAACCCAAGTGCCTGTTACTTCAGAATTAACAACGCAATTAAGTGTGGCTACATTAGCTGTAGAAGCAATATCAACTAATTTTGAAGTTTTTATGAATGTCTTATCTGCATTCAAGGTTAGAAAATTATCGTTAAAACAGTTTGTTTCATCCATTTGATTTACAGAAGCTTTTTTGTCGTTATTTAAATCCGTTGGGATAGAAGTATAAAAACCCGTCATTTTATAGGATCCTGAAATATCCTGTACTCCTCCCCAATTACCCAAATTAATTTCAGGATCAATAGGTTCGTTACTACAGGATAAGAAATTAAAAGCTGTAAAAAATACAATTACAGCAGTTATGATTTTTATTTTTTTCATTGTTTTATTTTTGGGATTTAATTTTTTCAAATATAATTATTTTTATGCTTTAAGCAACGTTTTTATTATAAACCCTTTTCAATAAAAATATTCCCATAAGAAAAAAGAGCGCTAAAAATATAATGGCAAATCTGGGACTTCCGGTTGCTTGATCAATAAAACCATAGACACACATTCCGATGACAATTCCTATCTTTTCTGCTACATCATAAAAACTAAAAAATGAAGCGGTATCTTTTGTTTTGGGGATCATTTTAGAATAGGTTGATCTGGAAAGTGCCTGAATTCCTCCCATAACCAATCCAACAAAAGCAGCTGTGATATAGAAATGAATTGGCAAAGTTATAAAATAGGCCGCAACACACAATAGAACCCAAATACCATTAATAAAAATTAATACATTTAGATTACCGAATTTTTCTGATGCTTTAGATGTCATCATCGCACCCAAAATAGCAATTAATTGAATCAATAAGATACTAATAATGAGCCCTGTTGTTTTTTCGCTATCTGTTTCCCATAAAATTTCTTGTTCTCCAAAATAAGTAGCAATTAACATTACAGTCTGAACGGCCATGCTATAAACAAAAAAACTGCCAAGGTATCTTTTTAAAGCACTGTTTTCTTCCAATAAATGCCATACTTTTTTTAGTTCACGAAACCCATTAAAAAAAACAGCATTAGTTACTTTATGTCCTTTATTTCCTTTGGGTAAATAATAAAAAGTATATTGACTAAAAACAATCCACCAAACACCCACCATTACAAAGGAATAGCGCATCGCTTTGATACTTGCTTCACCTTCTGAACCTGAAATTCCAAAAAAATCTGGATACATGACCATAGCTAAATTGACTATTAGCAACAAAACACTTCCGACATACCCTATAGAATAGCCAATGGCACTCACTTTATCTTGTTGGTCAACATATGCAATATCAGGTAAATAGGAATTATAAAATACCAAACTGCCCCAAAAACCTATTAATCCAAAGCAATAGAAAAGTAAACTGACGTAAATATTCTCGAGGCTAAACCAATACAATCCAACACAAGACAAAGCACCCAAATAACAGAAGAATTTCATGAATATTTTTTTGTTTCCAACATAATCTGCGATTCCGGACAATATTGGAGAAAACAAGGCTACTATCAAAAAAGCAGCGGCAGTAACAAAACTAATCAGCGCCGTACTTTTGAGACTCATTCCAAACACAGAAAGATACAAACTCCCTTTAATTTTAAAAAGTGCTCCGTAGAAAATGGGAAAAATAGCTGAGGTTATCACTAAACTATATACTGAATTCGCCCAATCATAAAATGCCCAAGCATTTAATAACTTTTGACTCCCTCTCTTAAGATTTGCCATGAATAAATTAGGTAGGTGTTAAAAATAAAAAGCTACACGCTTTGGAAGCTTCGAAGATAGTATTTTTTCTTTTTTAAAAATTCACACCGAATTTTTTTGCTTCCAATTTTGCTTCTGGAATCTGACTTTTCAATTTTGAGATTCTGGTAGCATCAGATGGGTGTGTACTTAAAATTTCCATTGGTTTATTGCCAGTTGCGTTAGCCGCCATTCTCTCCCAAAAAATAACGACATTATCTGGGTTATACCCTGCAATGGCCATTAATTTCAATCCTATCATATCTGCCTCACTTTCGTGATTTCTACTAAATGGCAACATCACTCCTACTTGGGAGCCTAAACCATAATATTGTTGCCACATTTCTTGTTTTTCTGAGCTTTGAGCTCCTGTAGCAATACTAATTCCTGCAGCCCCCAATTCTTGTAATTGAGCCGCACTCATCCTTTGCGCACCATGATTGGCTAACGCATGCGCTACCTCGTGAGCCATTACTGTGGCTATACCTGCGTCATCTTTACAAATTGGCAAAATGCCTGTATAAAATACAATTTTGCCTCCTGGCATACACCACGCATTTACTTCCTTACTATCTACTAATTTATATTCCCATGAATAATCCTTCAAATAACCTTGAAAACCATTCGCATTCAAATATTGTTCGGCAGCTGTTTTTATTTTGATTCCTACCGTCTCTATTCTTTTAGCCTCAGCAGTTCCTGTAATTACTTTATTCTCCTTTAAAAAAGTTCCATATTGCTGGAAAGAACTTGGAAACAATTGATCGTTGGAAACAAAATTTAATGTCTTTTTTCCCGTAAATGGATTAATAGTAGTGCAACTAACAACTAAAAAAAAGATACCAATGGAGAAAAACAAAATAGGCTTTTTCATCTTTAAATAATGTTTTTGGGTTAATTGACTCATGAGTGATTTGATTTATTGGTGATTTGAATTTTGACAATCTAATTTGGTGTCAAATTTACAACTAATTTTCAGTCTGTCTATAACACAATTGTATCCATTTTAAAGAAGTTGGTGGCATTTTAATACAACCCGTTTATTTATTCTAACTGGCAGTTTGGAAAATAATTAACCTTTTTAAGCTTAATTTATTCATCAAAAATTTTAACTAAAATGAATATTAAGTTAACTTGCGGATTGTATGTTAT
>CALQBR020000145.1 GCA_943328865.2 Sphingobacterium thalpophilum | reverse complement strand
GTGCCTTCAATAGTTTTGGTGCTTCCTGCATTACTCCAATTGTCATCATAGGTATAAAAATAACCGTTTGATTCATATTCTAAATCAAATAGATTATTTACTAAGCCCGAAAACACAATCGATTGAATCCCTTTATTGATTTTCCAATCATAAGTTATATTTAAATCATTCACAAAATAAGCACTTAATTTAGAATGATCAGAATCGATATTCCCCATATATTGCTCGCCCACATATTTAGATAACAGTGACACTTGGAAATCTTTTACTGGTAAAAAAGTCAATCGGTTTCCAAAAATCACATTCGGAGAATAAGCAATATTAGTATTTCCTAAATTTTGAAGCACCGCATCACGTTGGAAATAAAAATCCTGATTTTTATTTTGACTCAAAGTGATATTGGGTTGTAAAATAATTTTTCTACCCAAATTAATCGTAGATTCTACTTCTAATCCCAATCTATAACTATCACCGCTATTAGTGAAAATTGGAGAACCTACATCGTTTAAAGCACCGGTCATAACCAATTGATTATTATATCGCATATAAAAAGCATTGGTTGATACTTTAACTTTCGGTGTATTGTATTTCCATCCCAATTCATAATCGAACAACCGTTCTGGTTTTACACTTCCATTTTCATAATCATCGCGTCTAGGCTCTTTGTTAGCAATACCAAAATATCCATAAAAGGAATTTTTAGTATTGAATTGATAATTCAATCCCGCTTTCGGATTAAAGAATCGGAAAGTATCATTCACATCGGCAAATTTGATACTATTGGCTTGGTAAAAAACCATTCGGTATTGTAAATCGATAAAAAGATTTAATTTATTAGTAATGTTAGAGGAGGCCTTTGTGTAGAAATTCACATCTTCTTTATTTCCAGCGTTGTTATAATAAGTGTTGTTTTTTGGCGTAAAATAAGGCGTCCAAACTACTTCTCCAAAATGATTGCCTAAATAGCGGTTGGCAGCACCTCCCAATAATATATCTGTTTTTGCCGTCTTATAATTCAACGAAAAAGTTGCTCCAAAAAAATCATTATCTAACCACCTTTTTCTAACTAAATCAGAAATTGAATTGCCTCCAAAATCAGGCAAATTATAATCGGCTAAAGTTTGATCTTCCTTGTATTGCTCAAAATACCCTTTCCCAATAGTGTAATGTAGGGCTGTATTTGAGATCCACTTTTCAGACCACTTTTCAGACCAATGCAATTGAAAATGGTTTTGCAAATAATTATCAATTTCATTGTCATAGAATTTCATGTTCCCATCCGCATCAAAATACATTCCAGCTGGATTGAAAGTTCTGTCGTTTTTTAATTTTTCAGGATCTTCTATACCCCAATACGCCTGATAGGTTTTTTCTTTTCCGCCAAAGGCAATGGCTTTAATCGAAGTAGACTTTGTAATATAATTGGCATTAAAAAAATAACCAAACAAGTTTGAGGCAGCCCTATCTACGTATCCTTCTGAAGCAATTTGAGACAATCTTCCGTTTAATTCGAAATGGTTGTTTAAACCCGTACCAAAAGACAGCGTATGTTTGCGCGTTGCAAAACTACCTACCGTATTGGCGATTTCAGCATAGGCTTTTTCTTGAAATGATTTGGTTTGCATATTCAAACTTGCACCGAAAGCCCCTGCTCCACTAGAAGAAGTACCTACGCCACGTTGCAACTGAACACTTTCTAACGAAGAAGCAAAATCGGGTAGATTCACAAAAAAAGTACCTTGACTTTCACTATCGTTAAAGGGAATGCCGTTTAAGGTAACATTAATACGAGAACCATCCGAACCACGAACACGCATATAGGTATATCCGATACCGTTACCAGCATCAGTAGTACTGACAACTGACGGTAAATAGTTTAATAAAATGGGAATATCTTGGCCTAAATTACGGGGCGCCAATTCTTCTTTAGAGACATTTGTGAAGGTAATTGGATTTTTGTCTTTTGCTCTCACAGCAGAAACCAAAACATCATCTAAAGATTGCGCTTTGATGGTGTCTTTTGGCTGTTCTTGTGAAAAAGATTGGAAAGAAAGTAGTGAGAGTAAAACAGGCAATGCTATATTGCGCCTGTGAAATTTTGGAGTTTTGGAAATAAAAAAATAGTTCATCCGTAAATGGTTTTACGAATAAAAGGGGGAATTATTCTTTTGGTTAAGTTAAAAAATGATTTTCTTATGACAATATATAGCGTGCACTCTAAATTTTGTCATTTTTTCCCTTGGCAGCATTACCTGCCCAGGTTCTTTGGGTATAATCTCAGCTCGTTATTTAGAGCACCCCTTTGAGACGGGTCAAATATATTGTATATATCTGAAGTAGCAAAGTAAAAATTAGAAGTTTTTGAAACAACTAAAAATCGGGTTTTCTTCTGGATCGCTTAACCTCAGCTACATTTTTTTTGTCTTTAATTCTCTTTTTGACAACAGACTTTGGAATTTTAGTAGGCTTTCTCGTTTTCGGAATCACGAGCCCTGAGGCAATTATAGCGAAGAACCGTTTGATTACGAGTGTCTTATTTTTTAGTTGGCTGCGGTCTTCCTCACAATTCAAAATCAAAACCTGTTCATTGGTCAATCGCGAAGCTAATTTAACTGATAAAAGTGCTTTTTCCTCTTGGGACAAAGCTTGCGAAGTATTTATATCAAAAGACAGGACTACTTTTGATGCAACTTTATTGACGTTTTGACCCCCAGCTCCACTACTTCTAACGGCTTTGAATTGCAACTCTGAGATAATTTTTTCTTTATCCAAAATTATTACGGCTGATGCGCGGGTTTTAATAAATCATTGACCGTTTTTACAGGATTAAAAGTAATCAAAGGAACCTCTACAAAAACAGTAATCCAATTTGCCATAGCGCCATTCCACAATCCAGGTAGCTCATAGGCTTTTAAAGGCTTCCCGTTTTTATTTTTCTGAACAATAAAACCACTTTTATGATCGACAAATTGCGTTAAATCAAACTTTTGCCCTTGGTAGTTTTTAATCCCACAAACCAAATCCACAGGATTGAAATGGGTTGCTTGGTTTAATAGGTCAACCTGTTGTGGGTTTTGCAAATCCACTTGTGAAGACTCCACAATTTGCAATGTTAAATTCCCTTTTGAATCCCTTACCCAAAAAGGACCACCTCCAGGCTCTCCCTCATTTTTTACCATACCGCAAACACGAATTGGGCGGTTTAGTATTGCTGTTAGATAATTAATTTTATTCTCTAGCGTATACTTTGAAAAATCTTCAATCACCTCTGTATTTAATTTATTTTTTACGAAAGTGATAATCTCTTCGATATCATCTTGATTCAGCCTTTTAATATCCTGTAAGTATTTAAAAACCTGCGTTTGTAATTTCATCAAAACACCTGCTAAGGCTTTTTTGTATAAGGCAACTGTTTCTGTGCGATTCTGAATCACATTATCAATATTTTTAATAAAGATTATGTCGGCATCTAAAGCATTCAAATTCTCGATTAAGGCACCATGCCCTCCAGGACGAAAAACCAATTGTCCCTTTTCATCTCTAAAAGGGGTATTGTCTAAGGTAACCGCAAGGGTATCCGTGGCTAATTTTTGATATGAAAAATCTACTTGAATAGCTGAAGCCAGTTCTGATTCCATGTTGCTTTTTATTTCATTCACCAATTCCTCAAATTGATTTTGATGGGTTGCTGAAATCGTAAAATGCAACTGCGACTGGTTATTGGCAGTAGCATACAAAATAGCCTCTTTAAAATGTTCCTCTACAGGAGTAGCAAGATGGGCTTTGTATTTATGAAAAGGAAGAATTCCTTTTGGTTTATTGGCAAAATCAAAATAATCTGAGGATACCATTGTTTTTATAAAAGCATAGCGTTTTTCGTCTTGTCCCCAAGCATCATAGTCCGGATTCGCTTCTTTTATTTTTCTACGCGTTGATTTGTAAAAAGGAAATTTTTCAATTCCTGCGAGAAAAACCACCAAATCGTTTTCTTTTTTTCTATTAATATACGCATTGATTGATTCAGTGGTTATATCAAAATCATTCAAAAACGAAATCAAAAACTGAAACATTCTACTAGCCGCTCCTGAAGCTGGCACAAACTTTTGAAGGGTCACATTTACTTTTTCTTCCTCAAATCGGTTGGCAAAGTCTTGAAATTGGACATCCGAAAGTTTTAAAATACCATCCCTTACGATAGCAGGCCGTTCCAAAATTGCTTTTGGAATGCCCCCCTTAAAAAAATGAAGCTGACTCTCAATTGATTTTAAGGGTATTCCATAGCTGAGAATTTGAAGAAAATCATCAGAGGAAAAGCCATTCTTTTTGGCCATTGTTAACTCTTCGATGATTGCAATCGCGTTCTTCAAACGGGACTTGGCATCGCCCGAAAGGATAACAAATGATTTTTTTTGATCTATTAAAGCCTTGCGGTAGGTATTGAAATTTTCTAGTCTATCTGTTGGAGAATCCCATAAATCGTCTAGAGACAAGGGCACATCAATATCGGTTAAAAAGAATAAATCATATTGGTGTTTGCGGGCGGCTTTGTCTAAAACAGGATCGCAAAATTGATAATAGCGCTCCGAGAAGACTTTAGTCGCCAACAAACAGTTATCGGAAAAGAAATAGGTATTTGCAACTGCCACCCCGTCGTTTTCCCTTTTTGTATGGCCGATGGCGATAGACATTAAATCTTCGGGCGCCATATTTTGTGAATGTTCCTCTTTTTGTTGCCAATAATCCTGTGCAAATTCAGCTGCCCAACCCCTGTTATAGTGATCGGCCCATT
>CALQBR020000144.1 GCA_943328865.2 Sphingobacterium thalpophilum | reverse complement strand
TTTTGAAGTCTTTCATACTGTCCTTGAAATTTCCTTTAAGGATTTCTCGAATGGCATCAACTTGCTTTTGATATTCTTCCAAAGTTTCAAAGCCTTCACAAGGCCCTTTGCAATTGCCAATATGATATTCTAGACATACTTTATACTTTCCGCTATCAACATTATTCTGACTTAAATCATAATTGCACGTGCGAAGTGGATAGAGTTCTTTGATTAAATCCAAAATGGTAAAGACGGTCTTGAAACTGGTATAAGGTCCAAAATACTCCGACCCATCTTTGACCATTCTTCGTGTAGAGAAAATCCTAGAAAAAGGTTCTTTTTTGATACAAATCCAAGGATACGTTTTGTCATCTCGCAACAAAACATTGTACCGAGGCTGTAGGGTTTTTATCAAATTATTCTCCAGCAGCAAGGCATCCGTTTCTGTTGGAACGACAATGTGTTTTATCGTAACTATTTTCTTGACTAAAACATTTGTTTTGGCCGTATCATGTACTTTATTAAAATAGGAAGCGACCCTTTTTTTTAGATTTTTAGCTTTTCCAACATATAAAATTTTCCCTGCCGCATCATAATACTGATATACTCCGGGATTATCGGGTAGGGTTTGTATCTGAAGTGCTAATGAAGGAATCGTCATTTTACAAAAGGAATTAAAAGTCAAAATCAATACTGGAAATGTTCTTCAAAATTACAAATTAGTAGCGTGAAATGAGAAAAACAAGACACAACTTATGATTCTAACGCATAATTGTATATTTTTATGTTTTCAACCTACTATGAATCACCACGAACAACAAAACATCACGATTTTAAAAGAATCCATTTTACCTGGAGACAGCAAAACCATCAATATGGAGATCGCAAAACTCCACACGATGACCAAACTAAAAATCCCAATAATTGTGGAACGCTCTAAATTTCATGGACCTACCGTATTATTTACTGCTGGCTTGCATGGAGATGAGATTAACGGCATCGAAATAGTGCGTCAATTGATTGTTCAAAAAATTAACAAGCCCAAAACAGGCACTATTATCTGCATCCCTGTGATCAATGTATTTGGATTTGTAAATCAAACACGTGAATTCCCTGACAAACGCGACTTAAACAGGGTGTTTCCGGGCAGTAAAACGGGCTCTTTAGCCAGCCGATTTGCCCATCATTTATTAAAAGAAATCATTCCCCATGTGGATTATGTGATTGATTTTCATTCTGGAGGCGCTAGCCGATTCAATGCCCCACAAATCCGAATCGTAGATGAAAATCCTGAATTAAAAGCCTTGTCAGCTATTTTTAATTCGCCTTTTACCTTTTATTCAAAAAACATTCCTGGCACTTTTAGAAATTCTTGTAGTAAGTTGGGCGTTAAAATGCTATTGTTTGAAGGAGGAAAGTCTGTCGATATCAATCACGAAATCACCCAGGAAGGGGTTGAAGGATCGAAACGCGTGTTACACCATTTGGGCATGTTAAATTCCAGAAAGAAAATCACTATTCCGCAGCAAAAAACCATTTACATCGATAAATCGACTTGGATTCGAGCCAAATATTCGGGCATGTTACACGGATATGCTAAAATTGGGAATTTTGTAAAAAAGGGACAATTGTTAGCCCTTATTTCAGATCCATATGGAAAAATAGAACACAAAGTGAAAGCCCCCAATTCAGGATATATCTTTAATGTAAATGACGCCCCTATTGTTTTTCAAGGAGATGCGATTTACCATATTTCTTGTCCTTCGGAAGAAGTTCGATAAACACTATCGTTTTATAGCATTAAGAAAATATGTTTTTACAGGGATTTTTTAAACCCTAAAACCTAACATTTATCATGTTTTTTGTGTTTTTACTAAAGTAATTTTGGTGAAAAATACGACACATGCAATTCTGGAAAAAACTATCCCAAAAAGAAAAACAAGCGCGCATTCAAAAAGCGTTAGAGGAAAACGTAAACTTCACCCATGATGCCTCATTAGGTTATCCTGCCTCAAAATTAGACGGCAAAGTTTTTAATAGTGAAGCTCCATTCCTGAAAGATGCGCCTATTTTACAAACCTATGTTGCCAATCCCAATCATATCGGTTGCCATACTTATGGTACTTCCGAAAAAGCCTTTAGTGGCACACAAGAAATAGAGCGCGAAGTATTAAACGTACTTGCAGTAGATGTTTTTAAAGCCAAACCCGATTCTTTTGACGGGTATATTGCACCTGGTGGAACCGAGGCTAATATTCAAGCCATTTGGATGTATCGCAATTATTTTATGTATGACTTACAGGCCAAACCTAATGAAATTGTAATTATCGCTTCTGAAGACACCCATTATTCTATTCCCAAAGCCTCTAATTTATTAATGATCGATTGGCTGAAAATTCCGGTGGCTTTTGAAACGCGTTTAATCGATACCGATGCTTTAGAATCAATCGTAATCAGGGCAAAAGCACAAGGCAAAAAATACTTTATTGTCGTTTCTAATATGGGAACCACCATGTTTGGCGCTATTGACAATCCAGAAGATTACACGCAGGTTTTAGAAAAACATGACTTGCATTACAAACTGCATATCGATGGCGCTTATGGGGGATTTGTATATCCGATGAGCAATAAGAACTCAACCATCAATTTTGAAAATCCAAAAATTAGCTCGATCACCATCGATGCCCACAAAATGCTTCAAGCGCCCTATGGAACAGGGATTTTTATTTGCCGCAAAGGGCTGATTGAAAATGTTATGACCAAGGAAGCGGAATATGTAGAAGGAATGGATTTAACCCTTTGTGGCAGTCGCTCTGGCGCTAATGCCGTAGCGGTTTGGATGATTCTATTTACATATGGCCCATTTGGATGGCATGAAAAAATAAGCATTCTACAAATGAGAACCCAATGGTTGTGTGACCAATTAGACACTTTGGGAGTAACTTATTTCAGAGAGCCTTTTATGAATATTGTTACGATTCAAGCACAATACATCACACATGCATTAGAAGAAAAATATGACTTGGTACCTCAAAAACATGATGAGGACAATTTATGGTATAAAATTGTCATCATGGACCACGTAGAAGTTGATCATTTGAGTACTTTTATATCCGATTTAAAAGCTACGCATCATGCTAAAAAAGGAATTGCGATTTAAATACAAAGCCTTTCGGAAATCGCTTTCGGAAACAGCAATCGACAACAAAAGCTTGGCAATTGCCAATCAATTGTTGTCGATTCCTATTTGGCAGAAAACCTATTTTCATGTTTTTCTACCTATTACTGAAAATCAAGAGGTAAATACGGAGTACCTGCTCCATCTTTTAGCGGGAAAAGACAAAGAAATTATCCTTTCCAAAAGTGATTTTGAAACCCGACAGATGACCCATTTTCTGTTGACCGATAGTACCCGAATCCAGAAAAACCATTACCACATTCCAGAACCTGTTGGTGGAATTGAAGTTCCCGCCGATAAAATCGAGGTGGTCTTTGTACCACTTTTGGCTTTTGATAAAAAAGGGCATCGTGTGGGCTATGGTAAAGGATTTTATGACCAATTCTTGTCAGGTTGTCGCCCTGAAGTCATCAAAGTGGGGTTGTCTTTCTTAGGGCCAGAAGAAGCCATTGACGATGTTTTTGAAGGAGATGTTGCGTTGGATTTTTGTGTCACTCCAGAGGCGATATACACTTTTTAATTTTAAACTTTCCTGAAATAGCTATCCATAAAATAGCTATTTCCGCTATTAAAATCCGCTCCTGAGTCCTGTACCTTGTTTTTCAACAGAGTTGCTTTTATAGCGGAATCCATTAAAACAAATCGCTATGTGTTCCTGTACGCTCTAAATAGATGATTTTTTGATCATCATCTTGTTTCCAAATCAACAACCAATCTGATTTTATGTGACATTCCCAACGACCTTTATAATCCCCACTTAATTTGTGAGGCTTATATTCTTGAGACAAAAATCCTTTATCTCTCAAGTCAATCAGAATTTTTTCTAGCAAATAAATATCAAAATTCCTTTTTTTACATGCTTTAGCATCTTTTTTAAATTGACCAGAAAAGTTTAAATTATAGTGCAATTTTAAGAAAATAATTTATTCATCAAATCCTCGTGACTTTTAGTCTCTGTTATACCAATTCCCTTTTCTGTATCGCTAAATGTTTTTAAAGTTAAGGTATTTGGATTTTTTGTTTGGTCTTTTTTTATGGGTTTGGCGACATCTGTTTCTACAAACTCTACAAACGATAAACTTTTTGCATATTCTACAAATAGTTTTGCTTGCTTGCTATTTTCTTTTATTTTTAGCGTTATCGTAGTCATAATTATAAATTTATAATACACAAATATACAAAAATCATACTGAAAATGAATGGTTTAGTTATTTAAAAAAACCGTTTATGTAGCATTAAAACCTAGTCATCCATTCCTTATCGTTAAAAACCGAAATCCCCTTAGCTAAGTGTTCGTAAAGGGGATATTTATTGGATTTGCTAGCCGATGGCGCAATAGGCTATATTGGCTATTGCGTTTTTTAGTTTGCTATAGTTTTTGCTTACTATAATAGCCTCTAGCAGCGCTGATTGGGGCGGCTCTTAACGATGTCTTTGAAGGAGATGTTGCGTTGGATTTTTGTGTCACTCCGGAGGTGATATACCCCTTTTAATTTTAAACTTTCCTGAAATTGGGTTTCTAAAAATAGCCTCTTATGCTTTTTTTATGATAGGCTTTATGGGCTCATGGCCATAGAAAGTCTAAGAAAACAACATCCTTTATCATTTCAAAATGAGCCGTATTTTAATC
>CALQBR020000143.1 GCA_943328865.2 Sphingobacterium thalpophilum | reverse complement strand
GGGTAGTTGATATTTTGAACGATTGCTCCTTCTTCAATCGCAAATCGCCCAATTCAATCATCCCCGTAGAATGATGCAAGCCATCACTAAACAATTCAGAAGGATTCGGATTCCGAACCGCCATACTTATATTTCCATACATATTCCATTCGTGGAGAAATTCTTTATGAAAACCCGTGCTGGCAGCTAGATTATGAAAGGTAAATTGGGGTTTGGTCAACCACTGATTGCCTTCAGATTTAATAATGAATGAATCGAATTCAGGGCTGTAATTTCTTTCGTCCCATCGTGATTTCAAATAGTATTTGGTGGCTTCAATCGTCGAAAAATCATACCGAATGCCCGATTCTAAAGTCAGTTTGTTCGAAAAATGGTATTCTACCACGCCATAAAGGCCGGCATCCATTTTCGAGTAGCTCGGAATCAAAGGTCGAATGCCCGTTTTGGGACTGGCAAAATTATTTTGATAGGCACCATTCCATCCTGACTTGAGCATCCAATTTTGGTGCTTTCTTTTATAATCTAACGAAAGCGAATGGGTTGCCAACTCCAAATCCAAGGCGGGTTTGTCGGAATAACTACTGCGCCTTACATCAAACTCCAGGCGATTGTTAAACTGGAACGCATATTGAAAAGCCCATGAAGTGGATTCACGCGGAGTCCAATTGAGATTTAATTTGGCAATATGGTGCTGTACTTCCTGTTTGGGATTGGCCAAATTATAAGTAAAATCATTGCTGATATACGGCACTTGATGGGTTATGGATTCGTACAAATCGGTAACATTACCAATATGCGCCGCCTTCAAAATCCCAATTTGAGCCTTGTAAAAACTATAAAAGGCAGTGATGTCATACTTTTTCCCCGTATACTTGAGGTCTCCAGAAAAATTGGCTTCCCGATTTCCGGTGTTAGACAATACATAATTGGGGGTTTCTCTATCGCCTAAATATTTTAGCGTACACATAGCATTCCAGCTCCAATCACAAAAATTCCCCTTGTGCAGACTCGTACTGATGCTGCCGCCTATTCCGTTTGAGGCCAAATTAAACAGCGTTTTCCCAAATAGCGTGTCTTTCTTTACCGTGAAGGGCTCAATGATGACCAAGCCACCTATGGCGTCCCCTCCAAATTGCAAACCCGACGCGCCTTTGATAACGGTGATTTTTCCAGCCGCATTGATGTCAAAATTGGGCGCATGTTCCGCTCCCCATTCCTGGTCTTCCAATCGAACATTGTTATTGATTACCGGCACGCGACTGCTGTGCAAACCATTAATAATAGGCTTTACAATAGTAGTTCCCGTTTTCAACAGCGTTACGCCAGCGACTTCTTTCAAGGCCTCTCCAAGGGTTTGATTGCTGTATTTCTCAATGGTTTCCAATTTTATTTTTTGCTCCGCTACCGATTGATTCATGGAACGCCCACTTTGTTTGACGATGATTTCCTCTAATAAAGCTGGTTTTGACTTCAAAACAAAATCCAAAATCAAATCCTCACGGATAGTTATCAAAGTATCAATCGGATCATAGCCGACAAAACTCACAAACACCTTTAAGGTACCCGAAGAAAGGTTTTTGATTTCGTATTTCCCATCGGCATCGGCTGTAGCTGTTTTGGAACCCATGTGGATATGACTGCCCGCAAGCCCCTTTTGGCCTTGGCTGAATATCGTTCCCCGAATGGTATTTTGCGCATACCCGACCATTCCCATTAGGAAGATTAGGCATCCTACAATGATTTTTTTTAGCATGTTCCTGGTTCAAAAATATATAAATAGCGAGCTCCTCTTCAAAAAATGAAAATGAGCATCGTACCTCAATGGTTTTTTAAACGGTGGGCGGCGCGCGAAGCGAAAAAAGAGCGCCTTTAAAGAAGGAAGGTAGGGCTCGATAAATACTAAAAGGAGTGGCTAAATCTAGAGTCGTTTTTTGGATTTCAAAAGAAATTGCGTCAGGAGCAATGAAATTAGTAAAGGCAAAACTACAAACGAAACAGTTTTCGAAAGCTTCGTGTGGGTGGGTGAGCTCCGTTTTTGAATGGTGCTCGTGAAGGCATTTTTTTTCTGAAATTTGCTCTGCTAAATGCACGTAACTATGCCATGATTGGATCAGTACCGAAAACAATACTGCAATCATTAAACCCGCATTTACTATTACAATTCTCTTTTTCATTCTTGTACAAAGGTAATCTAATTGCTTCCGAAAGCATCACTTTGGCCCTTTTTTATCTGGTGGTAGATTCAAATATACTATTTTGTAAATTAGGTAAGTCGAAAGTTTAAAGTTGTAAAGTAAAAAGTCTAAGAACAACGATAATCAGTCAAAAACAACGCATCAAGTAGTTTAAAATCTATTTGGTAAAGAATCGCTATTCTAAAAATCTTTAAGTTTAACATTTGGAGAAACTTCACTCGTATTTCGAGGTAATGGAAAAGGATCTGTACTCGTAAAATAACCATCCTGTAAGTCCCTAATTTCATCGGAAGTACACAAACAAAGTTCCAGTTTTTCACGCACTTCGTGCTCCTTTAATTCTATTCCTATAAAAACCAATTCATTTAGCCGATCGCCAAAATCTAAAGTCCATCGCTCTTCAATTATATCTTGAAACTGAACAAAATTATTAAACGTCATTCGTTCGCTCATAGGCATACTAGCCCACCATACTCCTGCGCCTTCTGCCTTAGACGACCCTCCTGCTTGGCTCCAGTTAATGGCCTGTTCAGGACGTGAAGCTATCCAAAATAATCCTTTGCTGCGAATAATGGTTTGAGGAAAATCTTCTGATATAAAATTCCAAAGTCGATACGGATGAAAAGGTCTTTCGTCCCTAAAGACAAAAGAAGTAATACCGTACTCTTCTGTTTCTGGAGTGTGAATCCCTTCTAATTCTTGCATCCAGCCCGCTGAAGTTTCGGCTTCTTCATAATTAAACAATCCAGTATTTATAATTTCGTCTGGGGAAACTTTACCCATCGCAGAGGTAATTATTTTAGCCACAGGATTTAGTTTTTTTATGGTCGCAATGAGCAAATCTTGTTGCTTTTGCGTTATTAAATCTGTTTTGTTTAAAATCACAACATTGGCGAATTCGATCTGATCCACTAATAAATTGACAATGGTTCTGTTGTCATTTTCAATATTCGTTGCTTTTATATCCTCTAAGGTTTGTGCCGAACCGAAATCTTTGAAAAAGTTAAACCCATCTACAACAGTAACCATGGTATCAATATAACTAAACCGAGACAAATCAATGTTTTCGTCTTCATTAACAAAGGTAAAAGTTTGGGCTACCGGAATGGGTTCGGAAATACCGGTACTCTCTATTAACAAATAATCAAATCGATTTTCCTTCGCTAGTTTTTCTACTTCAAGCATTAAATCCTCCCGTAACGTGCAACAAATACAACCATTGCTCATCTCTACCAATTTTTCTTCCGTTCTGGATAAGGTGTTTTCATTTTTAACCAATTGGGCGTCAATGTTTACTTCGCTCATGTCATTGACAATTACAGCTACTTTCAATCCTTCTTTATTGTGAAGAATATGGTTTAATAAGGTTGTTTTCCCAGCGCCTAAAAAGCCACTCAACACGGTTACAGGTAATTTTCTCATCTCTTTAATTATTATAGTTTATCGATTAACCTAAATTTACTTTGGCTAGTTTCATTTTAAAATGAATTTTATTTTTAAGAAGCAATCCCCTTCAAAAACAATAATTCGTTGAAATAGGCAGAAGCCAATTTGAATTTACCTTTCTAATTGCTTATATTTGCTTAATGCAATTAGGTTGCAAATGTACTTTATTTTTACAAATGCAATTAGGTTGCGTTAATATTTTTTCCCATAAGATGAAAACCACTCGTAACACCAATGCAAAAACCGTGATTTTAGATTTAATTACTAATTCTAAAGTAGCTTTATCGCATGCGGAGATTCAGGAATTGGTCCATGGGATTTGTGATCGAGTTACGATTTATCGTGTTTTAGACCGATTAAAAAAGGAGGATTTAATTCATAAAACGGTCAATCTAGATGGAGTGGTAAAATATGCTGGGTGTCAACATTCTCATGAGAATCATACGCATAATCACGTTCACTTTAGTTGTCAACGTTGTCATTCAGTTACCTGCTTGGATCATGTAGAACCTAGTTATAACCTTCCGAAAAATTACCAAGTAGAGGAAGTAAATTTTACCCTTTCTGGTTTTTGTCCAAACTGCCAATAAGCTGTTTTTTTCAGGGTAGACTAAAAAAATAAAACCGTTTAACTTTAAAGGTAAAGTTAAACGGTTTTTAATTTTAGTAAAATGAAATTTACACCAAATGATGGGCTACCAAATATTCGGCAATTTGAACGGTATTGGTTGCCGCTCCTTTGCGTAAGTTATCGGCCACAATCCACATGTTTAGCGTATTTTCTTGGCTTTCGTCTCTACGCAAACGCCCCACAAACACAGCATCTTTTCCTTGTGCATAAATCGGCATCGGGTACGTATAAGTATCAGTATTGTCTTGAAGCGTTATTCCTGGGGTTTGATGTAAAATAGCACGCACTTCATTTAAGTCAAAATCATGGGCAAATTCCACGTTTACCGCTTCGCTATGTCCGCCCACAATAGGCACACGCACCGCAGTAGCCGTAACGGCAATAGCATCGTCACTTAATATTTTCTTGGTTTCACGCACCAATTTCATTTCTTCTTTTGTGTATCCATTTTCTTCAAACGTATCACATTGAGGAATCGCATTGCGATGAATCGGATATTTATAGGCCATTTCGCCTTGAATTCCGGCATATTCATTTTCTAATTGCT
>CALQBR020000142.1 GCA_943328865.2 Sphingobacterium thalpophilum | reverse complement strand
TTCTATATTGATAACCCCACTCATTTTCTGAGTTGACCCATCCATCAGTGCGGCACTCATTCTAATTTTTCCGTCACTTTGAATTTGTGAACCGATACCAGCATTAAACAATGCGTCGTCTTCTAATTGTGAAACAGCGTAAACTACTGTTTCCAAAGCAGAATGGGTTTTCAAAAAATCATGTGATTTTTTTACAATACGCTCCAAAGCTTGCTGTTTGGCCAACTTGGTTGCTGCATTAGTGGAAGATTCCGAAAAAAAACCGCCGTGAATGATTACTTTCATTATCGTATTTCTTTATGAAGCAGCATATTGGGAAGAATGGATATTCATTTTAAAAGTATCCAAATTAAAAGTATCGTATTTACTCATGACATGGGTAACCAAGTGAGAAATAGAAATAGGCTGCCCCAGTTCTATTTGCGTCAAATTGGTATCTTTAATTTCACGACCATCTACTAGTATGACCAAACCAGAGCCTATGGCTTCCATTTCTTTTCCATTGACAATTAACAATCCTGTATCTTCTCCAAGTCCAATTCCAAGAATTTTAGGATTTCCCACAACTGCTTGAAACAAACGTCCAATTCTACCGCGTTGTACAAAATGGGTATCTATAATGACATCATCAATTAATCCCAATCCACTTGTGATCTTGACTTCTCCCTTCAATAAAGCTTCTGAGCTACTGCCTTGATAGATCATATTGTTAGAAGCTGCAGCAGCTCCAGCAGAGGTTCCTGCATAGATAAAATCTTCGTTTCGGTATTTATCCAATAGTATTTCGTCAAAAGCAGTACCTCCCAATATGGAAGTCAGTCGCAATTGATCCCCTCCGGTAAACATAACCACATCAGCTTCTTTTAATCTTTGCAAAACTTCAGGATCAGTTGCCTGCTCCCTTTTTTCAATATGTAAAACATCCACATTGCTGGCACCCAAAGAATGAAGAGCTTTTACATATTCAGGTCCAATCTCCCTAGGGATTTTTGAGGCTGTTGTAATGACTTCAATTCTTGAATTTTCTTTATGCTTTGATTCGACTAAAATTCGCTTGAGAATTCCTGCTTCAAAAAAGTTCAGGTTACTCGCGGCTGTCTTATCGATATCGGTTTCAGTAAAACTTCCTTTGTCTACTGCACCACCTATAATAATTAATTTTCCTCGTACATTCATTTTGTAAAAATAACCAAAAAGACAAAACAGTATCATTCATGACTCTATTTTTTTTAAAAAAAATATTTTATTAGAAAATAAATCCTTATTTTATTGAATAAAATTTTGATTAGTTGAACAAAAAAATTATTTTAGTTGAATATTATTCTGGCATTTTAACAAAATCACTTCATTATCACTATTGATTTAGAATAATACACTCACAACAAATTAACTATCAGCTCCTTATTTTTAAAACAGCCCTGCTTTATGAAAATATTAAAAATACAAGCGCTTCGTGGTCCAAACATTTGGAGCATCGAAAGAAAAAAATTAATCCAAATGCGTTTGGACTTAGAAGAAATGGAACAATTTCCTACCAACAAAATAGTAGGATTTAGAGAACGAATAGAAGCCCTATTTCCAAACATGATTGAACACCGTTGTTCAGAAGGATGTCGCGGTGGTTTCTTTTCTCGAATCGACCGTGGGACATGGATGGGTCATGTTATAGAGCATATTGCGCTTGAGATTCAAACATTAGCTGGTATGGAAACCGGTTTTGGGCGTACTAGAGAAACCAAAACACCTGGTACGTACAATGTAGTCTTTAGTTATGCCGAAGAAAACGTGGGAATGTTTGCCGCTGAAAGTGCAGTTGCCATAGCGGAAGCATTGATTGCGGGAACCGAATATGATTTAGAAAAAGACATTCAAAGAATGCGTGAAATTCGAGAACGTGTTCGCCTCGGTCCAAGTACAGGAAGCATCGTAGAAGAAGCTGTTGCCAGAGACATTCCTTGGATTAGGCTCGGAACGAATTCTCTAGTTCAATTGGGTTATGGGGTAAACCAAATGCGTTTTCAAGCCACTATTACCTGCAACACTAGTAATATTGCTGTTGATATTGCATGTAATAAAGAAGAAACCAAACGCATGCTTGACAATGCTTCTATTCCTGTGGCCAGCGGAAGCATTTGTGTAGATGAAGAAGATCTAGAAGATACCATCAGAAAAATTGGTTATCCAATTGTAATTAAACCCTTAGACGGAAACCACGGAAAAGGGGCATCTATTAATGTGACCAATTGGGAAGATGCAAAATCAGGTCTGGCATTTGCCAAAGAATACAGCCGTCGTGTGATTGTAGAAAAATTCATTACTGGCTTTGATTTTAGAGTGTTGGTAATCGATAATAAATTAGTGGCTGCTGCCAAAAGAGTGCCTGCTAATGTAATTGGAAACGGAAAAAATACGATTCAGGAATTAATTGATATTACCAATCTAGATCCACGCAGAGGCTATGGCCATGAGAATGTACTCACTGAAATAACCGTAGATCGGGATACTTTAGATTTGCTAGGAAAATTAAACTACACTTTGGAAACGGTTCCTACAGATGGCGAAATTGTCTATTTGAAATCGACAGCTAATTTAAGTACAGGTGGCACCTCAGTAGATGTGACTGATATGATGCATCCTGAAAATATTTTCCTCTGTGAACGCATTTCTAGGGTAATCGGATTGGATATCTGTGGGGTAGATATTATGGCTAAAAATCTGACGCAACCTCTGAAAGAAACGGGAGGTTGTATTTTAGAAGTCAATGCTGCTCCAGGTTTTCGCATGCACTTAGCCCCATCAGAAGGTTTGCCTAGAAATGTGGCCTCCCCTGTGATTGACATGCTATATCCATTAGGAAAACCAAGCCGTATTCCAATTATTGCCGTAACAGGAACTAATGGAAAAACTACTACCACCCGCCTCTTAGCTCATATTGTAAAAAATAATGGTTTTAAAGTTGGGTTCACCACCTCTGATGGAATTTATGTGCAAAACCACATGATGGAAAAAGGAGATACCACAGGGCCTGTTAGTGCTGAATATATTCTGAAAGATCCAACAGTAGAATTTGCTGTTTTGGAAACTGCGCGTGGGGGAATCCTTCGTTCCGGATTGGGTTTCAGCCGTTGTGATATTGGTGTGATCACCAACATTCAAGAAGACCATTTAGGCCTAAGCGACATTCATACTTTAGACGATTTAGCACGTGTAAAAAGCACCGTAGTTAGAAGTATAAAGAAAGATGGTTGGGCTGTTCTGAATGCCGATGATGAGTATTGTCTGAAAATTGGCAATGAATTAAGTTGCAATGTGGCTTATTTCAGTATGGAAGAAGACAGTCCAGTAGTCAAAAAACTAGGTAAAGAAGGTAAAATCGTAGCTGTTTATGAAAATGGTTATATTACCGTTAAAAAAGGTGAATGGAAAATACGTATTGAACGCGCCTCCATTGTCCCTCTAACAATGGGTGGGAAAGCCAAATTCATGATTGCCAATGTACTTGCCGCTACTTTAGCGAGTTATTTATGGGGTTTCAAAACAGAAGACATTAGTTTGTCTTTACAAACTTTTATACCGAGTGCTGCGCAGACTCCGGGACGCATGAATGTTTTTGAATTCAAAAAATTCAAAGTCTTAATTGATTTTGCGCATAATCCAGCGGGATATAGAGGGATAGAAGAATATTTACAAAGTGTAGAAGCCAACCGAAAGATTGGAATTATTGCTGGTGTGGGAGATCGTCGTGACGAAGATATTAAAGAATGTGCAAAAATTGCGGGTAATATGTTTAACCATATTATCATCCGTCAGGAGAAACATTTGCGTGGGAGAACCGAAGAAGAAATTATCAACCTGATCTTAGAAGGTATCGCGGAATCAAACAAAGAAGTGACTTACGAAATTATCACAAAAGAAACAGAAGCCATCAAACATGCGATTAATAGTGCCGAAGAAGGAGATTACATAACTGCTTTGAGTGATGTCGTGACCAATGCCATTGATATTGTACAACAATATTTAGACAAAGAAAATGAAGATGCCTAAATATTGGTTGGTTTTTAAAAAATAATACTAAACACAACAACGGGTGATGTTAACAGACTGATAAAGTCCATTAACATCACCCGTATTTATTAATACTTTTGCTTCAAATCAAAAAAACAAATCATGACTAAAAAATGCCTACTCCTTTTTAGCTTTTTCCTATCTATTGCCACAATTGGACAAACTAAAAAACTAACCCTTGAAGATGGGGTGCTCCAACAAAACCGCCAATTTAGAGCCGATAGACTATTAGGTTTTCAATGGATTCCGAATTCTAATAAATACATCTATTTTGCAGAAGGAGGAAAGAAACTAATGACTGCGAACACCAAAGAGGCTAAAGCAATCGAAATGGTAACACTCGCTGAAGTCAACAAAACACTGAATGCTGATTTTAAAAGTTTCTTTGGAATCGTATGGAAAGATGCTTCTACCCTAATTTTCACCACTGGAACAAAGTATTACGAATATAATGTTAACACAAAAACCGGAAAATTAGTAAGTGAATTAAGCGACAGTGCTGAAAACACGACTTTTGACAATGTCAAAGAAAATATTGCATTTACCGAAAAGAACAATCTTTATATTCTAAACAAAAACAAAGAAAAAATTGCCGTCACTAGCGAGACCAACCAAGACATAGTTTCTGGCCAATACTTTGCTCGAAATGAATTTGGAATTAGCAATGGAATTTTTTGGTCTCCAAAAGCGACTTTTTTAGCTTTTTATCAAAAAGACCAAACCGATGTAGCCAATTATCCCTTATTGGATATCACCCAAACTCCTGGTAAATTAGAAAACATCA
>CALQBR020000141.1 GCA_943328865.2 Sphingobacterium thalpophilum | reverse complement strand
TGAATGGATGATTATTGAAGAAAACAAATATACCTATGAATACACGATTGAAGAAGAGCATACCCACAAAACGGGAGGTCTTCCTGATTTGAATAAAAAAGTGTATAAAGATGGGATGAAATATGATCCTTCAATTGGTACAATTCCAGCGGAATCAAGCACCTCGTGGCAATATAGTGCGGGTAAATGGGCTCCTAGAAAGATTCATAAAAAGACAGAATTCCGTAAAGGGTTGGATAAATATGACAACAAGTTTGGCGAATTAGCGATAAAATTAACCCTATCCAATTAACGATGAAACACCTATTTCTTTTCTTATTTTCATTGCCTGTTTTTTCTCAAATTCAAGGCAAAGTTATAGATGCAACTGGTATCCCGGTGCCGTATGTGAATATTCGGGTGGAGAACGAGAATATTGGAGGAACATCTGAAACCGATGGCACTTTCAAGATTCAGGCTGCATCAGACAAGACATTGGTTTTTTCGGCCATAGGTTTTCAAACTTTACAATCAAAAATAACGCAGGATGGAAAAATAGTATTACAACCCTTAGCCTACCCATTGGATGAGGTGGTGATAAGCAAACCTAAAGAGACCATTAAAATCGAAATAGGGGATGCTAAAAAAGAACGTTTTTATCCAGAATGGTTACACTATCCCTACGTTTATGCTAAATTTTTTCCTTATCAAACTAGCTATGACGAGACAAATTTTATTCAAGAAGTTTCGGTTTTTACCTATAGTCATATTGAAGGCGCTTCTTTTAAACTTAGGATTTATTCAGTAGCCGAAAATGGATCTCCAAAAGAAGATTTGATTCACGAAAGTATTATTGTAAAGGTCAGAAAAGGCAAAAAGAAGACAAGTGTCGATTTATCGTCCTATCACTTAATCCTACCTAAAGAAGGTGTTTTTGTTGGTTTTGAACAACTCATCATTGAGGAAAATAAATACGAATATGTGTATAAAGATCGCAAAACCAATAAAAAAACAAGAACCCATTATTATGAGCCAACTATTGGAAATAATTTTTTTACAAGTGAATTGGGCTACACATTTGGAATGAATAGATGGATTAAACAGCTGAAAACTCTTCAAGATGGCATACAGGCCATTTGTCCAGCCATCAATCTTACGCTAACTAATTAGAACCTCCAAATTATTATAATATTACCATCCAATCTAAAAGTATATTTACCCAGTCATTTAAAAAATATCTCAAAACGAAACTGTTTATTCACAAAGATAATTTTTGACGGTTTTTATTTTAAATCTAAATTTTAAAAAAGCGTCACTATTTCAGATTTTTTACCTCAAAAAGGTCATTTTCAATTCAAAAATAAAATAGTAACTTTGTGGGTTAATTAGCATTTCAGTATGGTTCAAGTAAATATCAGGTCTCGTTCAAGGGCACAGGAGTCTTCTGCTGCTATTGAGCGTTTGTATATTACGATGCGCCATTTGTTTAACCGTGGGTTTTATAAACCCATGGGGGTTTCAGGAGATACGCTTCGGGAAGCTTTATTGTTATTGCGACCAGAAATTTACGGCACAATTGCCGAAGAAAAAGTAGAATTAAGCGGCCTTTTATATGTTATAGAAAGACTTCCTGTTGGAATTGAGGAATGTCGATTTATCAATCTAACTTCGGATGAAGGGTATTCCAAATCACATTTCAAACCCATCATTCCGCCTAAAAGGCGAAGAAATTGTTACCGTATTGATGAAGAGCAGATGAATGTTGAGATAACGCGAGGCCGATCTGACATTTATGATATTTTGACCCATTTGACTTTCATTTTTATAGAATCCTATAAAATTAAAGACCGTGTGTTGATTGATGAAAGTGGAGAAGTAACCCGAGATTGGGAAAAACTAGAGCAATCGGTTTTATCTAAAAAGAAATTAGCTTTAGTCGATAAAGAAAAAGCCATTTCGCACACGGCAAATATTCTAGGAAGAACCTTCTCAGAGATTTTAGCCATTTATGATGATTTTGCTACGGCCGAAAAACCAGATCGTTTTTTACATATTATTTATTGGTTGGGTAAATTAGCCATTGAAGAAATGACCGATGACAACAAACGAACCATTACTTTCAGCCCGATTTTAAGAGAGCGTTTGGGACACCATATTCACGGAGAAATTTGGGCCAACAATATCAAAGAAGTATTAAAGACGAATGATTTGTTGGAGCGCCCCATTCACATTATCAGTGCCAATATGCATAGTGTGATGAATTCTATTTTTGCCATTCCCGTCTTGCAAGACCAATTCAAAGTCCAATCGGATTTTTTCATTTATGAGGAATTAAGTAAATCCGGCGCTTATGAATTGAGGAAAAAAGTAGAAACGCATGCTCAATTGCAAGGAATGAGATCTATTCCAGATACTTCTGGAACTAATATTGACGTTCAGATTTTTGACACAGCCAAGATCGATTGGAAGCAATCTGCTTTTCCAAAAGCCATATTGGGAGAGCAAAAACCCGTTATCATAGTAATGGATTATGCCTTTGGAGAACAAGCCTATGAGACGATTGATGAATTACTAAAGCCTTATCAGGAGACCAAAGATAAAAAAACCTTTCTTAATGTAGTTTCAGTTTCCATTATGGGAAAAGCTGGAATTCTTCAAGGAGGTAAAGGAGACATTATGATTCCATCGGCTCATATCAATGAGGGAACAGGAGACAATTATACCTTCGAAAATGAATTGACCACCGCTATGTTTTCGGCAAATGATATTTCGGTTTTTGCTGGGCCTATGGTCACCGTCTTAGGAACTTCTTTACAGAATAAGGATTTATTGAAGTTTTTTCATGAATCCACTTGGGGAGTAATTGGTTTAGAGATGGAAGGCGCTTATTATCAAAAGGCCATTCAATCAGCCTCCAAAATCAGAAAAAGCATTAATCCAGAGGTAAAAGTACGCTATGCTTATTATGCTTCGGATAATCCATTAGAGACAGGAAGCACACTGGCTTCTGGCGGATTAGGGACTACCGGGGTAAAACCTACGTATTTGATTACCATTAAAATACTAGAACAAATTTTAAACATCCAACAAAATTAATAACAATGAGTGTAAATAATCAAAATGACCCACAAGATCAAGAAATTGATTTAGGAATGGTTTTAAAAAAGATAGGTAATTTTTTTGAAGGAGTGGCCATGGCTATTTTTAAAGGGATTCTTTTTGTTAAGAAAAACATTATAATACTTGTTTCTTTAATACTTATAGGGTCTGGATTGGGATTTTATTTGGATAAATCATCCTATGAGCATGAGATAATAGTTGCTCCAAATATGGGAGGAACAGATTATTTATATTCAAAAATAAAACTTATTTCTTCAAAATTAGAGGAGCATGATTTGCAGTTTTTTAATTCTTTAGGCATAAAAAATCCCCAGAAAATAATGCTAATCGAAATAGAACCAATTATTGATATTAATGATTTTGTCAATAATAGTTCGGCAGTTGCTTCAAATGCTCGGAATTTTGAATTAATCAAATTATTAGCCGAGGGAAGTGATATAAACAAAGTAATTAAAAATGAAATAATCAGTAAAAATTATCCCCATCATAAAATACATATTGTTACTGATTCTAAAACATCGTCACAGGAATTGATTCAACCCCTATTAAAATTTATAAACACCGATAGGTACTTAAATGAAATCCTAACTATTTCAAAGGAAAATATAAAAATTAAGATGGATAAGAATGAAGAGTTGATTACTCAAACAGATTCCTTAATCAAGATTTTAACCTTGAACTTATCAAGAAATCAAAAGAACTCCAACTTGGTTTACAATAATGAGAACAATCAATTTAACGCCTTATTTGATTTAAAAAACAGATTAATAAACGAGATTGCTTCTCAGCGGATTGTTTTGGTTAATAGTGATGTTGCAATAAAAGATATTTTCACAGTTGTAAATATAAAAAACACTAAAAATATTAATGAAAAATTGAAGTTTATACTGCCAATTGTCTTAATAATGATGTTTATTTTTTATTCTTTATTTTTAGCTTTTTATAGAAGACAGGCCAATAAATTAAAACTTAGTAAACAATGAAAGGAATAATATTAGCCGGAGGTTCAGGAACGCGATTGCATCCATTAACCCTTGCAGTAAGTAAGCAATTGATGCCTATTTATGACAAGCCCATGATTTATTATCCGCTATCTACTTTAATGTGGGCGGGAATAAGAGAGATTATGATTATTTCAACGCCACACGATTTACCATTATTCCAACAGTTATTGGGCGATGGCAAAAAGTTAGGTTGTCGTTTTGAATATGCGGTTCAAGAAAACCCAAATGGTTTAGCAGAAGCTTTTATTATAGGGAAAGAGTTTATTGGTAAAGATAAAGTAGCGCTAGTTTTGGGAGATAATATTTTCTATGGCACGGGCTTATCAGAATTGCTAAAAGCCAATAATGATCCTGATGGCGGTATAATTTATGCTTATCACGTAAATGATCCGGAACGATATGGCGTTGTTGATTTTGATGCTACTGGAAAAGTCCTTTCCATTGAAGAGAAACCCAAGAGTCCAAAATCTAATTATGCCGTTCCTGGCATTTATTTTTATGATAACGAGGTTTTGGAAATTGCGGCTAATATAAAGCCGAGTCATAGAGGAGAACTTGAAATTACAGATGTCAATAAAGAATATTTGAAAAGAGGCAAACTGAAAGTAAGCATTCTTGATAGAGGCACTGCATGGCTTGATACCGGAACCTTTCAATCATTAATGCAAGCGGGACAATTTGTTCAAGTTATTGAAGAACGACAAGGCCTAAAAATTGGTGCGATTGAGGAAGCGGCCTTTAAAATGGGATTCAT
>CALQBR020000140.1 GCA_943328865.2 Sphingobacterium thalpophilum | reverse complement strand
CCGATTCTATAAAATCAATGTAGGCTTTAAGCTCGCTTGGGAGTTCTTCATAAGTCGTCATTCCGGTTAAATCGGCTTTCCAACCTTTGAATTCTTTGTAGATTGGAGTTACATTTTCAGGTTCGATATTATAGGGAAAATGTGCAATCGCTTTTCCTTTATATTGGTATTCTGTACATACTTTCAAGGTTTCAAATCCAGACAAGACATCGCCTTTCATCATCATCAATTGCGTTACGCCATTCACTTGAATTGCATATTTTAAGGCGACTAAATCCAACCATCCACAACGTCTTTGTCTTCCAGTAACAGAACCAAATTCATTTCCGATTTTAGCCATAGTGGCCCCATCTTCATCAAAAAGCTCTGTTGGAAATGGACCACTACCCACACGGGTCACATAGGCTTTAAAAATCCCATAAACTTCTTTGATCTTGTTAGGTGCAATTCCCAAACCAGTGCAAGCACCAGCTGCGGTAGTATTTGAAGAAGTCACAAATGGATAGGTTCCAAAATCAACATCCAACAATGAACCTTGTGCGCCTTCACATAAAATAGATTTTCCTGCTTTTTGGGCTTGGTGCAAATATTCTTCACTATCGATAAAAGTCAATTTCTTGAGTTCCTCAATGGCTTCAAAAAACTCAACCTCTAATTCATTTAAGTTATATTGTATCGCAACATCATAAAATTTAATCATTGCCTCGTGCTTGTCAGCCAAAGATCGGTAACGTTCTTTAAAATCTTCCAATTCGATATCTCCCACACGGATTCCGTTTCTACCCGTTTTATCCATATAGGTAGGACCAATACCTTTTAAGGTAGAGCCGATTTTAGCTTTCCCTTTTGAAGCTTCAGAAGCAGCATCCAACAAACGGTGTGTAGGTAGAATTAAATGGGCTTTTCTAGAGATGATTAATTTGTTTTTAATATCCAAATTAAATTTCTCCAAACCTTCGATTTCCTTTTGAAAAACAACAGGATCGATTACTACTCCATTTCCGATAATATTGATTGAATTTTCGTGAAATATTCCGGATGGAATTGTTCTCAAAACGTGTTTTATTCCATCAAACTCTAAAGTGTGTCCTGCATTTGGTCCTCCTTGAAAACGAGCAATAATATCATATTTTGAAGTAAGCACGTCGACAATTTTTCCTTTGCCTTCATCGCCCCATTGTAATCCTAGTAATAAATCTACGGTCATTCTGTTTGTTATTTGTAGTTGTTTTTTATAGTTCTAAATTTCAGTATCTGATTTCACTATTCTTTTACTGCCGTAAAGGTAGAGGGAGTGATTGTGGATGTCAATATCAAAGATTTCCTCAATTGTTTTTTTGATCATCTGAATTCGAGGGTCGCAAAATTCGATAACTTCACCAGTATCGGTCATGATGATGTGATCATGTTGTTTATCGAAATAAGATTTTTCGTAATGCGCTTGGTTCTGACCAAACTGATGCTTGCGAACCAAAGCGCAATCCAATAGCAATTCAATAGTATTATAAAGCGTAGCCCTACTGACACGGTAGTTTTTGTTTTTCATTTTAATATAGAGATTTTCTATATCAAAATGTTCTTGGCTATCGTAGATTTCCTGAAGAATAGCGTATCGTTCAGGGGTTTTGCGATGTCCTTTGTTTTCAAGATACAATGTAAAAACATTTTTTACAATTTCTTGGTTCTTGCTGTTATCAACGGATATTAATGTCATATCGGGCAAAGATAATTTTTTTATTTTTAAAGTTTAAAGATTGAGGTTAAAGTTTGAAGGACTTGCAAAACGATTGTCGTTTATAAAAAGTACTTATTTTTAAACTTAATTCTTATAAACCCGAGTTACTTTATCGACCCCATCAATTTTTTTGATGTTATCAATCAGTTTTTTCAAAATAGTATTATTAGGCACAATAACAGACACTTGTCCGAAGAAAATACCAGCTTCACCACTCAAAGAAATACTCTGAATGTTGACACTCATATTGTTAGAAATTACTTTTGTCAGTTCATTGGTTAAACCTAATGTATCCATACCTGTAATATCTAGTGTAGCTTTGAATTCTTGTTGCGAAGAATCAATCCAACGCGCCAAAATTATACGATACGCATAATTTGACTGCATACTGATGGCATTAGGACAATCCTTTTTATGTACTTTTATTCCTTCATTTATTGTTACAAATCCAAAAACATCATCTCCAGGAATTGGGCTACAGCAGTTGGATAATTTGTAATCCAATTTGTCTTGATCAATTCCAAAAACAAGCATGTCATAGTTGCTGCTTAATTCGTCTTTTTCAATTTCTTCTGGTTGATAATTTGGCGTTTTCTTAATTTTATTCTTAAAGAAATTCATTATTGAATTGCTCTTCAAAGCAGCAAATTCCTTTAATTGTTGATTTTCAATAGAACCAATTCCAATACGATAATATAAATCTAAGCTCGTTTTAAGTTTAAAAAAGTTAACCAATTCGTTAATCGAATTTTCATTCAGCGTAATTTTTAAATGACGCAGTTTTCGGGTTAATATTTCTTTTCCTTCTTCAGCAGTTTTTTTAGTATTCTCATTAAGAACACTTCTGATTTTATTTTTAGCTCGAGAAGTGGTCACAAAATCCAACCAATGCGCGGTTGGTTTTTGATTAGCCGAAGTGATTACTTCTACCTGATCACCACTTTTCAGTTCGTAATTCAATGGCACTAATTTTCCGTTGACACGTGTTCCTCTGGTTTTAACACCAATGGCAGAGTGGATGCTGAAGGCAAAATCAAGCGAAGTGGCTCCCTTAGGCAAAGATTTGATTTCTCCTTTTGGAGTAAAAACAAAAATTTCTTTGGCATAAAGATTCATTTTGAAATCTTCTACAAAATCTACCGAGTTGGTTTGTTGATTTTCTAGGGCTTCTTTTAGTAAATTCAACCAAACGTCTAAACCACTCTCTTCGGTGGCTCCTTGTTTGTATTTGTAATGGGCAGCATATCCTTTTTCGGCAATTTCATCCATTCGTTCGCTACGGACTTGGATTTCAACCCAGCGGCCTTTTGGTCCCATCACGGTAATATGTAAGGCCTCGTATCCAGTTGATTTTGGAGACGAAATCCAATCGCGTAATCGGCTTGGACTCGGTCTGTAATGATCGGTAACGATGGAGTAAATTTTCCAAGCAAGGAATTTCTCATCGTGTGGATTAGATTTATAGACGATTCGAAGCGCAAATTTGTCATAAACTTCATCGAAGCTTACATTTTGCGCTTTCATCTTTCTGCGAATAGAATAAATTGATTTTGGACGCCCTTTAATAATGTATTCCAAACCTTCAGCATCAAGTGATTTTTTTAGAACATCAGAAATGTTTTTAATATAGTCATCTTGTTCCTCTTTTGTTTCTTTTATCTTACTGACGATGTCATTGTAAACAGCAGGTTCGGTATATTTAAGTCCTAAGTCCTCCAGTTTGGTTTTGATACTAAACAAACCCAAGCGATGCGCCAAAGGCGCATATATATATAAAGTTTCTGAAGCAATTTTGGTCTGCTTGTGTTCTGCCATAGATTCCATCGTCTGCATATTATGCAAACGATCGGCTAATTTTACCAGGATCACACGTACATCATCATTAAGCGTAAGCAGCATCTTTCTGAAGTTTTCCGCTTGCATTGACACATTCATGTCTTTTTGAACTTGTGATATTTTGGTCAAGCCAGCAACCAATTGTGCGATTTTTGGATTAAAAAGCTTTTCAATATCAGCCACTGTGATATCGGTATCTTCTACTACGTCATGCAATAAAGCCGCAGCAATACCTGTTGCACCTAATCCAATTTCTGAGGCCACAATTTTTGCCACCGCAATAGGATGGAAAATATAAGCTTCCCCTGATTTTCTTCGTTGTTCCTGATGGGCTTCAACGGCTACGTCAAAAGCTTTGCGAATCAGTTTTTTATCCTCTTCGGTTAACGTTTGGTAACTAATTCGAAGTAATTCTTTATATTCTTGAGCAATTGCTTTATTTTCTTTTTCAATGTCGATTTCTACCATAATATTTTGGGGGATTATTTCTTGTTTTTAAAAATAAGAATAAGAAATGAAATACACAATAACGTTGTTCATATTAATTATTTAAAATGGCGCTGTCTTTTCGCTTCATAAATCAAAATAGCTGCAGCGACAGAGACATTCATAGAGTCAATTTCGCCTTGCATGGGTATGATAATGTTTTGTGTGGCTTGATCGCGCCACTCTTGACTGAGTCCTGTAGCTTCGGTACCTACAACAAGTGCTGTAGGTAATGTATAGTCTTGTATGTGATATGGATTCGCGTTTTGTAAAGTTGCACTATAAAAATTGATGTTATGTTGCTTTAAATAGGCAATAATTTCCGAAGTAGTACCTGTTGCGATTTGATTTGTGAAAAGGCACCCAACACTAGATCTAACAATATTAGGATTGAATAAATCCCCTTTTGGGTTAGCAATAATTACAGCATCCATATTTGCAGCATCTGCGGTTCTTAAAAGTGCTCCAATATTACCTGGTTTTTCTGGGGATTCGGCAATTAGGATTAATGGATTTTCACTTAGTTTCAAATCCGATAAAAGCAAATTTTTACTTTTTGAAACACCAATTACGCCTTCGGTAGTATCCCGATAAGCCAATTTTTCAAAGACTTCTTTATTAATTTCTATTAATTCCGCAGTTGGAGCCGATTTTTTAGCCTCAATTTCAGAAAAGATTTCTGGATAAAACAAAATCGTTTCTATTTCATAGCCTCCTTTGATGGCTAAAGTAATTTCTCTTTGACCTTCAATTAAAAAAGTACCGCTTTGTTTGCGGGCTTTGGCTTTCTCTTGTAATAAAACCAAGGATTTTATAAAAGGGTTTTGGATTGAAGTGATTTGTTTCAAATGATTTTTGGTTTTGTTTTTTTGCAAAGATACAT
>CALQBR020000139.1 GCA_943328865.2 Sphingobacterium thalpophilum | reverse complement strand
GTTGATGGAGTTATTAAGTATAGTTTTATGAATGTTATTAAATCTAAACGATTTGATCCTTATGTTCATATTGGCGGAGGATATACGTTTCTTTATACGTTTCTTGGAGATGCTAGTGCGGGGACTGTAAACGGAGGTTTAGGATTAAATCTTATGTTTACTAAGATAGTAGGTTTGTCATTACAATCTACTTATAAACATTCATTAGATGGAACTAGAACACCTAATGTTGATGTTGCATCCCATATGATACATTCTGCAGGACTTATAATAAAATTTGGCGGAAATGATAAAGATGGTGATGGCGTTTATGATAACAATGATGATTGTCCAGAAATTCCAGGTTTGAAAAAATTCAAAGGGTGTCCTGATACAGATGCGGATGGTGTTACTGATGCAATTGATGAATGTCCAACAGATAAAGGATTGGTTGAATTAAATGGTTGTCCAGATTCAGATTCAGATGGAGTTGCAGATAAAAATGATGCTTGTCCAGAATATGCAGGTATAAATGAGTTCAATGGTTGTCCGGATACTGATAAAGACGGTATAGCTGATAAAGAAGATAATTGTCCTACAGTTAATGGACCAAAAGAAAATGCAGGTTGTCCTTGGTCAGATACTGATGGAGATAGTGTTTTAGACAAAGATGATCAATGTTTGAATGTAAAAGGAACTATTGCTAACAATGGTTGTCCAGAAATCTCTCCAGAGAGCATCAAGAAGATGAAAGAGAATTTCAAATCAATCTTATTTAGCAAGGGAAAACCAGATCTTAAAAAGAATTCTTATCCTTTATTAAATTCAATAGTTGCGGTTCTAAAAGAATTCCCTACGGCTAAATTTCGTTTGGAAGGACATGCAGACAGTGAGGGGTCAGACTTGCCAAACTTAAAGCTTTCTCAAGAAAGAGCGGATTCAGTTAGAAACTTTTTGATTGAAAATGGTGTTGCTGATGATCGATTAAATTCTGAAGGATTTGGAGAGTCTAAACCAATTGATACCAATAATACTGAAAAAGGAAAAGCACGCAACAGAAGAGTTGAAGTGAAATTAGTAAAATAATTTTTTCCTGAAATACTTATTGCAAACGCCTCGATTTTTCGGGGCGTTTCTTTTATTTATTATAAAATGACAAATCCTACTTTTTTAGATAAAATAGCAGCCGTTTTACTTGATAAATATGATGCCAGCGAGAATCCGAGTGCAATTGTCTGCAGCTCACACCAAAGCGCATTTGGGCAAAGCCATTACAGCTTTCACGGAAGTGGTTAAATCGTTAGGTGTTATATAATATTAATTTAATCTTTTTTTAACATTCCACTTTGTAGTTAAATAATTACGTATTACATTTGTTTGATTATAAATTTCTAAACTAATTAAAATAAAGCATGAAACATCTTAATAAGTTATTTTCTGTTATATGCCTTTTGGTTGTTTTTGGCTCACAAGCTCAAGACAATGATAACCCATGGTCAGTAACATTCGGAGTAAATGCAGTTGATACTAAAGTCAGTGCAGCTTCTAGCATTAAAGATCAATTCTCTGGTTATTTTGATACCAAAAAAAATTGGAACATTCAACCAGCAATTTCTTTTTTGAACGTGTCAAAATATGTTGGAAATAATTTTTCTTTCGGCGTTTCGGGATCGGTCAATAAGATTTCAAAATTTGTTAATGAAAGAGTAGCACCGTCTTCAGACTATGTTGTTACTAATCCTCGAGATTTAACTTACTACGGGGTTGATGGAGTTATCAAATATAGTCTTATGAATGTAATTAAATCTAAAAGATTGGATCCTTATGCTCATATTGGTGGGGGATACACTTTTATTGGAGATGCTAGTGCAGGGACCGTAAACGGAGGTCTTGGATTAAATTTTATGTTTACTAAGACAATAGGTTTGTCATTGCAATCGACTTATAAGCATTCATTTGATGAAACTAGAACGCCAAATGTAGATATTGCATCTCATATGTTACATTCTGCAGGACTTATAATAAAATTTGGCGGAAGTGATAAAGATGGTGATGGCGTTTATGATAAAAATGATGCCTGTCCAGAAATTCCAGGTTTGAAAAAATTCAAAGGATGTCCTGATACAGATGCAGATGGTGTTACTGATGCAAAAGATGAATGTCCAACAGATAAAGGATTGGTTGAATTAAATGGTTGTCCAGATTCAGATAAAGATGGCATTGCAGATAAAAATGATGCTTGTCCAGAATATGCAGGTATAAATGAGTTCAATGGTTGTCCGGATACTGATAAAGACGGAATAGCTGACAAAGAAGATAATTGTCCTACAGTTAATGGACCAAAAGAAAATGCAGGTTGTCCTTGGTCAGATACTGATGGAGATAGTGTTTTAGACAAAGATGATCAATGTTTGAATGTAAAAGGAACTGTTGCTAACAATGGTTGTCCAGAAATTTCTCCAGAGAGCATCAAGAAGATGAACGAGAATTTCAAATCAATCTTATTTAGCAAGGGAGCACCAGATCTTAAAAAGGATTCTTATCCTTTATTAAATTCAATAGTTGCGGTTTTAAAAGAATTCCCTACGGCTAAATTTCGTTTGGAAGGACATGCAGACAGTGAGGGGTCAGTATCGCCAAACATAAAGCTTTCTCAAGACAGAGCGAATTCAGTTAGAAACTTTTTGATTGAAAATGGTGTTGCTGCTGATCGATTAACTGCTGAAGGATTTGGAGAGTCAAAACCAATTGATACCAATAATACTGAAAAAGGAAAAGCACGCAACAGAAGAGTTGAAGTGAAATTAGTAAAATAATTTTTTCCTAAAATATTTATAGCAAGCGCCTCGATTTTTCGGGGCGTTTCTTTTATTTTTATAAAATGACAAATCCTACTTTTTTAGATAAAATAGCAGCCGTTTTACTTGAAAAATATTCAGATAAACTGACACATACCATTGTGGTACTGCCCAATAAAAGAGCCAAAATATTTCTCTTAGAAGCGCTCAAAAATCAAGTGAGTACTAATATATTCGCTCCCGAAATTATCAGCATAGAAGAATTTATTCAAGACATTGCGGGCATTAGAACCATTGACCCAATAGAATTATTGTTTGAATTCTACGAAGTGTATTTGTCGATTACCGAAAAAGCCAATCAACAATCCTTTGAACTCTTTGCCAATTGGGCGAAAACACTTTTGCAGGATTTCAATGAAATCGATCGTTATCTATTAGAGCCTTCTCATGTGCTTTCTTATTTGAAAGACATAGAAGACATCAAAAAATGGGGAATTGAGGTTGAAAACAAAACCCCTTTATTGGAGAAATATATTGATTTCTGGAAGTTGTTGCCCAATTACTACCAATCGCTGTATGGTCATTTGTTAAATAAAGGAATCGGTTATCAAGGGTTGATTTATAGGGAAGCCGTAAACAATCTGAATCATTTTTCGGATGCTATTCAAGGCCAGCAATTTGTTTTTGCTGGATTTAATGCGTTAAATGCAGCTGAAGAGAAAATAATCCAACACCTTATCGCTGCGGATTTTGCCAAAATATATTGGGATGCCGATCAAGCGTTTTTTAATGATCCTTTTCATGATGCTGGTTTATTTGTAAGGCGTTTTGCCGAAAATTGGAAGCATTACAAATCCCATCCTTTCGAATGGATTGTTAACGATTTCAGTCAAACCAAAAACATTCAAATTATTGGTACACCAAAGACCATTGGTCAAGCCAAGATTGCAGGAAGCATTATTGAAAACACCATTAATTCTAATCTGGAGGCTACGCTCGATAAGACAGCGGTAGTTCTCGGTGATGAAAATATGTTAGTGCCTCTTTTGTATTCATTGCCTTCCAATGTGGGTGCGCTGAATATCACAATGGGGTATTCGAGTAAGAACAATCCCGCACAGATTCTTATTGCCAAATTGTTCAAAATGCACACCAATGCGTTGTCAAGAAATTCCAAAAGTTATGTATTCTATTACAAAGAGGTATTAGATGTCTTGACACATCCATTGATAGAGCCTTTTGCCAAAACTAGCGCTCTAGTCAATAGTATCAATCAAAACAATTATACCTTTATAACCCATCATAAATTGATGGAGTTGAATGCCAATCCCAGTGAGTTGTTCCTTTTGTTATTTCAGCAATGGAATCAAGGATCGATGGTCGTTTTAACAACAGTTTCTCAACTCTTGCAAACGATAAAAGCCAATTTAGACCACGCACATCAAGACGAAAAAATTGCAAATGCTTTTGTTTTTGCGATTTTCAAAGTCATCAATAAACTCATGAACTACTATGCAAAACATGAGCATATTGATAAAATTGAAACCCTTTATGCCATTTACAAACAGGTTATTGATTTGGCCGAAGTCTCTTTTGAAGGAGAACCGTTGAACGGCTTGCAGATTATGGGCGTGCTTGAAAGTCGGGTATTGGATTTTGATACGGTGATTGTTACCTCGATGAATGAAGGGAAGTTTCCTGCTGGAAAATCTCAAAACTCATTTATTCCTTATGATGTGAAAAGGGAATTAGGCTTGCCTACTTTTAAAGAAAAAGATGCGATTTATACCTATCATTTCTATCATTTGCTGCAGCGGGCTAAAAATATTTATTTGTTATACAATACCGAAAGTGAAGGATTGGATGCGGGTGAGAAAAGTCGATTTATTACCCAATTAGAAGTGGAAAATCAACCCAACCACCAGCTCTCGCACGAGATTTATAATGCGGTACTTCCAGAAACGGCTTATCAACCCATAATCATTCCAAAATCGGAATCGGTGATGCTGCGTTTGAAGGAAATTGCAGAAAAAGGGTTTTCCCCTTCTGCACTGACCAGTTACATCCGAAACCCCATTCAGTTTTATTTCCAAAAGATACTGCGCATCCGTGAAGTGGAAGAAGTGGAAGAAAACATTGCCTTGAATACTTTGGGAACTATCAT
>CALQBR020000138.1 GCA_943328865.2 Sphingobacterium thalpophilum | reverse complement strand
ATAATCAATCCATTGAAATCCATCGTTGGAAAATTGTTTTTCATAAAGGGCGGGTTGGGATTTATATAAGGCATTTAGTGCTACAATTGTATTTTTGACACCTTTGTGCAAATCATGTTCTAACAAATGCCAATCTAGACTTTCTTGAAAATCCCACTCACTATATTGACCCAATTCAGCCCCCATAAATAACAAATTTGCCCCCGGATGGGTAAACATATAACTATACAAGAGGCGTAGATTTGCAAATGCCTGCCATTGATCCCCTGGCATTCTCGCTAATAACGAGCCTTTCCCATAAACCACCTCATCATGAGACAAACTCAACATAAAGTTTTCCGAAAAAGCATAAGTCATAGAGAAGGTAAGCTCATTTTGGTGGTACTTTCTATAAATAGGATCTTTTTTAAAATAGCCTAATGTATCGTGCATCCATCCCATCATCCACTTCATCCCAAAACCCAAACCACCCCAATCAATGGGTTTTGAAACCATCTGAAAGGAAGTGCTTTCTTCAGCAATGGTTTGAACATCGGGATAATTGGCATATACTGCAGCATTGAAATCTTTTAAAAAACGAATTGCCTCTAAATTTTCATTACCCCCAAAAACATTCGGTTCCCATTCCCCTTCATTTCTAGAATAATCCAAGTAAATCATGGAGGCCACCGCATCTACCCGAAGCCCATCAATGTGGTAATAATCCAACCAAAACAGTGCATTACTGATTAAAAAAGACCGTACTTCACCCCTATCATAATTAAAAATCAGACTTTTCCAATCGGGATGGTATCCTTTGCGTTTATCAGGATGCTCGAATAAATTAGAGCCATCAAAAAAACCCAGACCATGGTCATCAGCTGGAAAATGAGACGGTACCCAATCTAGAATAACACCAATATTATTTTGATGAAATTGATCGATTAAATACATAAAATCCTGTGGCGATCCAAACCTTGAGGTGGGTGCAAAATACCCTACGATTTGATATCCCCACGAGGGTTCATAAGGATATTCCATTATAGGCATTAATTCAACATGGGTAAATCCCATTTCTTTAACATAACCTACTAATTCTGTCGCAGCTTCACGATAAGTGAGTGAGCGTTGTTCCATAGTATTTTTCCGCCAGGAACCAAAGTGTACTTCGTAAACAGAAAAAGGCTTGTCTAAACTATTGTATTGTTTTCTATGCTGCATCCAATGGGCATCCTGCCAGGTATAGTTCAAATCCCAAGCTATCGAAGCCGTTTTAGAGGGGATTTCGCAATACCTTGCAAATGGATCGGCTTTTTCAGTAACGACACCCTCATGCGAAATCAATTGGAATTTATACGGTTCTCCTTGAGCGATTCCTGGAATGAAACCCTCCCAAATTCCAGAAGAATCCCATTTGACCATCAGCGGATGAGCAGTAGCATTCCAATAATTAAAATCACCAACAACCGCAACCGATTGCGCTGCAGGCGCCCATACAGCAAAATAAATGCCCGCTTGCCCATTAACCGTAATAAAATGAGCCCCCAGTTTTTCATATAATCGAAAATGGTTACCAGATTTAAAAAGATAACTGTCATAATCAGAAAATAAAGAATGTGATTTTACATTATTCATAAAAATATTAATTTCACTAAAATTAGAGGGTAAAGCCATTTGGGATTACCGCGCCTTTTTTAATAACCACAATACCATCTTTGACTGTAAAATCAGCATTGTCGTAATCCAAAAGGTGCTTGCCTCCATTAATATTTACATCATCACCTATAAAACAATTTTTGTCAATAATCGCATTATTGATAAAACAGCGCTCTCCAATCCCCATTTTTGGGGTCTTTTTTATTTGTTCCAAAGTCTGAAAATAATCAGCCCCCATAACATACGAGTTGGTGATTACTGTTTCTTTTCCTATTCTAGAGCGCGTCCCTATTACGGATCTTTCAATTTTAGTCGCTCTAAGTACACAGCCTTCAGAGAGTAACACGTTTTCTAATGAGGTGCCAAAAATTTTAGAAGGGGGAAGTAATTCGGGACGTGTAAAGGTTTTTTTAGTATCGTCAAAAAACTTAAAGTGGGGATTCTCTTTTGTGAGTCCGATATTGGCCTCAAAAAAAGAATCTATATTTCCAATATCCGTCCAATAGCCATCAAATTGGTAACTCAATACTTTATGAGTCGCGATGGCATTGGGCATAATTTCTTTTCCAAAATCCATCGTATGGGTATTAGCCATTAGCTCCACTAACAAGTCCTTATTAAAAATATAAATCCCCATAGAAGCGAGGTATTCTTTTCCTTCTTCTTTCTTTTCTTTGCTCACAACTGACTTCCAATCGGGTAAATATTCTGGTTTGGGTTTCTCTATAAAATCGGTGATAAAATTTTGGCTATCTGTTTTTAAAATCCCAAATTCTGAGGCTTCTTTCTTACCTACCGGAAGGGTAGCAATCGAAATTTCAGCCTTACTTTTGATGTGTTCTTTCAGCATCAAATTAAAGTCCATTTGATACAACTGGTCTCCCGATAAAATAAGTGCATAATCAAACTCATGGTTTAAAAAATGGGGCATACATTGCCTTACTGCATCTGAAGTTCCTTGAAACCATTTGGGATTATTTGGTGTTTGCTCTGCAGCAAGAATATCTATAAAAGAACGGTTGAAAAAACTAAAATTATAAGTGTTCTTGATATGGGTATTTAAAGAAGCCGAATTGAATTGGGTGAGCACAAATATTCTTGTAATATTAGAATTCAAACAATTAGAAATGGGAATATCCACCAGTCTGTATTTACCTCCAATAGGAACCGCTGGTTTTGACCTGTTTTCTGTTAATGGTGACAATCTAGATCCTTGACCGCCTCCTAAAACTATCGCTAATACTCTTTTGTCTATTTTCATGGGTATTTATTTGTTTTAAACTAATGATTCGTAAGCTTTAATATAACTCACGCCTTGTGTCTCCCATGAATAATCGACCAACATGCCTGAAACCCGTAAATTTTCTATCAAGGCCTTGTCCTGATAAATAGTCATCGCCCGATTAATGGATTGACAGACCTCTCGAGTGGTAGTGTTGTTATGACTGATGCCTAATCCACCTTCGGTTATGTCAATAATGGTATCTTTCAAGCCTCCTGTTTTAGTTACGATAGGAATGGTTCCATAGCGTAGGGCATAAAGTTGTGTCAAGCCACAAGGTTCAGATCGCGATGGCATGACTAAAAAATCAGCGCCCGCATAGACTTTATGCGACATGACTTCATTGTAACCAATATGCACATTGTAATTTTTTGGAAACGTATCGATTAAAGCCTCTAATTCCGTTTCAATTTCTTTATTACCTGCTCCTAGTGCTAAAAAGTTAAAACCATTAGGATGATTCAGAAATGAATTGTTGATTACTTCTGCCAATAAATCACAGCCCTTTTCGACTTCTAATCTTCCAATAAAAGCAAAGAGCGGCAAGTTAGCATCGAAATTATATTCTTGGCAAAGTGACTTTTTATTATTTTGTTTTCCTTTTAATACGGTTGAATGATTGTATTGGTGAAGAATCATGCTATCGGTCATCGGGTTCCAATAATCAGTATCAATCCCATTTAGAATACCTGTTGATTTATATTGAACCGATTCAAGCAATGACTCGAGACCATTAGAGAAATGCTGTATTTCTTCTAGATAAGAGGGAGAAACAGTAGTTAGCATCCATGAACATTTAATAGCCGTAGCAAGAGGATTGATGCAATGATTCCATTCTAATAATCCAATTTCATTTAAATTAAAATCGGGTAAATACATTATTTTATCAAAGCCAAATTGCCCTTGATACAATGCGTTATGAATGGTAATGATGGTGGGAATGTCTTTTAACTTTTGGTACTTATAAGCCTGTGTCATTAAGAAAGCAATCAAACCAGCGTGATGGTCGTGACAATGAATGACTTCAGGATAGGTCTCAGCTTGTACTAACCAATCTAAAACGGCAATTTGAAATGCCAAAAACCGTTCTGAATCATCTTGATACCCATATACTTCTGGACGGTCAAACATTCCAGGTATGGATACTAAAAACAAATCAAACCCTTGTTTTCCTGTGGTTTCTTTGATTACAGAAAAGGGAAATTTACATTTATCCATCTCCACAGTCCCTTTAAAAATGGTCTCAAAGAACCCCTCTTGTTTGAACTTGTTTTCATACAAAGGCATCACTACTGAAGCCTTGTATCCCAATTCATTCTGATACTTTGGCAAAGCGCCAATGACATCTCCTAATCCCCCTACTTTTGCTGCCGGGTAACATTCTGCACTAATGTGAATTACTTCCATTCCTTAAAAAATTAGCTTTTTAGTTATTTCAAAACAACTTATTACACCTTATCAATAGCGTAATAATCGAATAACAGCAGTAGGTCGTAAAACAGGAAATAGGGGCAACAAATAATAACATCAATTGCTTAAAAGCAACTAATACATAACATAAAAAAAGTAGGTTTTGAAAATGAAAGAAATAAACGTTTTAAAAGTTTACTTCCGTTTTTTGTTTAAAAATTGGGGGATGTCAATTAAACAAAGAAAGAATACTGCATTTGAAATTTAAAAAATCATGTAGTTACTCCTTTTATAAAAGGACAAAAACAACATTACAGTATTTATTGTATAAAAGTAATTTTTTATTTTATAATTACCTAAAAAACTTTTTAAAATAAATTGATTTGTTTGCAATCCTATAGCATATGCTTTTATGTTTATTGAATTTTGGCCATTTCATCCTAAAAATTGATGGTGTCAAATAAGGCAAATTAGTTATATCTTTACCCGAATAAAAGTTAAAAATTAACCCTTAAAACAACATCATGGCAAAAAGTCAAGACGCGAAGAAAACCGTTAAAAAGGAACCTTTAAAAACGGCTAAAGAAAAGAAGGAAGAAAAAAGAGAAAAGAAAAATAGTCCTAAAAGAGATTAATTATAACAAACCCTTTCAGCGCTTACCGTTTT
>CALQBR020000137.1 GCA_943328865.2 Sphingobacterium thalpophilum | reverse complement strand
AGTTTGAGGATTTCCTATGCTACTTTGGGTGCTTTTATGAAATACCCTAAAGAAAGTCTTCCTAAAAAACCTACTCAAAATATTGCCGACAAAAAGTATGGATTCTTCCAATCGGATAAATCATTTTTTCAAGAGGTGGCTCACGAATTAGGGTTGATTTCTAATAAATCAGCTTTAGATATTGGTTTTGAAAGACACCCTTTGGCTTATTTGGTTGAAGCTGCCGATGATATTTGTTATACGATTATTGATTTTGAAGACGGTATGAATCTTGGCCTAGTTTCGGAAGATTTTGCCTTGGAATATTTAATCAAATTGGTAAAAGACAGTATTGATTCTTCAAAATACAATTCTTTGACCACCAAAGAAGACCGAATAAGTTATCTACGTGCCTTGGCTATTGGAAGTCTAATTAATGATGTTGTGCGCGTTTTTCTTGAAAACGAAAAAGCCATTTTAGACGGACAATTTCCATTTTCTCTCACGGATAAAAGCAAGTACAAGGCTCAAATGGATGATATCATTAAACTAAGCGTTAATAATATTTACCAAAGCAGGGAAGTAGTTGAAAAAGAATTGATAGGGTATCAGATTATAAATACCTTGTTGGATAAATTTATTACTGCTTTCGATAACAATTATGAAGGCAAAGCAACCCATTTTGATCAGATATTAATTAAGTTGCTTCCGGAGCGATTTCATGTCGAAAAGGAAAACTTATATGATCGATTGCTTCATATTTGTCATTTTGTTTCTCTATTAACTGATGGAAACGCCTATATATTGTATAATACAATTACGGCTTCTAAAAGTTAAACGTTTGCTGTTTTGGTTTTTAATCTTTTAGTCCATTTTGCTAGTTTCTTTTTTTTGTTCCAAATCTTATAAATATGAAAAACAACCTACTATTTCTATTTCTATTTATTTTTTTTATCGGATTTTCTCAATCCCCTAAAGAACTAATTAAAAACTACTTGGGAGCGAGTCGCGCAGAAAACGGTCTTACTTCAAGTGATGTCGAAGATTGGATTATTGAGAGTGAAACCACTTCTGCTGCTACAGGGATATCAAATTATTATGTCAAACAACGCTATCAAGGAATTGAAATCTTTAGGGCTGTTTCTAATTTTTGGATAAAAAAAGGTCAAGTTTTAAATGGAGGAAAAGAGTTTTTGAGAAATATTTCTCAAAAGACAAATACGACCAATCCTGCTTTGTCAGTTACCGAAGGGCTGACCAAAGTGTTTGCTGAATTGAAACTTCCAGAACCTAAACTTCGATTTTTAGAAGTTTTGCCAAATTTCCACTTTAAGCTAAGTAATGGAAATCTCACCGAAGATCCTATAGTTGCAAAACTAGTGTTCCATGTAACTAATGAAGAGCAATTGAGATTGGCTTGGGATTTTACTTTTTATACGCAAGATTATGCTCATCTTTGGAGTATTCGCATTGATGCGGTAAATGGTACAATTTTAGAGCAAAACGATTTGGTTTTGTCTTGTAATTTTGAATCAAAGTCAACTTCTTTTGAACAGCAAATAACCAATCTGGACATTTTTAATCAATCATTTACAAAAGAAATTCCAAGTTTATTGGCAGCGCGTGCTTCAGGGCCGAGCTACAATGTGATTCCTTATAACTATGAAAGTCCTAATCATATAGATAGGCAGTTAATCACAAATCCTGCAAATGGAGTCGCCTCTCCTAAAGGTTGGCATGATGCCAATTCACTTATGGGAAATACTCAAAGCTTAATCTACACGACCACTAGAGGGAATAATGTTTGGGCAAAAGACGATTTCTTTGGGACGAATTCCGTATCAGGATCAATGCCCAATGGGGGTTCTTCTTTGCTTTTTGATTTTCCCTATGGTGGTAATGGTGTTGAAGCTGCTTCTTATATTGATGCGGCAAACACAAACTTGTTTTACATGAATAACATCATGCATGATATCTGGTATCACTATGGTTTTGATGAATCTAGTGGAAATTTTCAGACCAATAATTATGCTAAAGGAGGCATTCAAGGAGATGCGGTATTTGCCGATGCTCAGGATGGTTCAAAGGCTGCTAATCCAAGTTTGAACAATGCTAATTTTTCTACCCCACCTGATGGATCTGGAGGCAGAATGCAAATGTTTCTTTGGAATTATAGAAAACCATCTTATGTTAAAGTAAATTCACCTACAACGGTTGCGGGTAATTACAATTATTATGATAATATTTTTAGTCCAGGACATGTTGATTTACCAGTCGCTCCAAACAAGATTACCTCTAATTTGGTTTTGTTTGATGATGGCACATCGGATAATTCAGATGCATGTACGGCTGCGATAAATTCAGTTGCTTTAAATGGAAAAATTGCCATCATCAGAAGAGGTGGATGTAATTTTATAAATAAGGTTAAAGAAGCTCAAAATGCTGGTGCTATTGCGGCCATTATAGTAAATAATGCTGCCGGTGTTTTTTATATGACGGGAGCAGACGATACGGTAACAATACCTGCAATAGGAATGTCTCAGTCCAATGGTGAGGCTTTGATTGCTGCGATGGCTTCCAAAACAGTCAATATTACCCTAACGATTCCTGAAATTTTTGTTAATGCTGATGGTGATTTTGATAATGGTATTATTGCTCATGAATATGGACACGGAATTTCCACTCGATTAGCAGGAGGAGCGGCCAATTCAAATTGTCTGCAATCCTCAGAACAGCAAGGGGAAGGGTGGTCCGATTTTTTTGCGCTAATGTTGCAATTGAAACCGGGAGATACTAGAAATGATGCTAAAGGATTAGGTACTTTTACTGCTAATCAGTCAACTTCAGCAGTTGGCATCAGAACCTATAAATACGCACCTGACAGGACGATTAATCCATTCACCTTTGCAAGTACTAACACAATGTGGTACCAAGAGACCTCGGGTAATGAGAGAATAAATGTTCATGCCGTAGGCTCGGTTTGGTGCACCATGCTTTGGGATTTGGCATGGAATTATATCGATAAGTATGGTTTTGATTCCAATATATACACTGGAACAGGAGGGAATAATAAGGTCATGCGTTTGGTTTTGGATGCGATTAAATTACAGCCATGTAATCCGTCTTTTATTGACGCAAGAGATGCTATACTAGCAGCAGATCAGGCTACTACTGGCGGAGAGAATTACTGCATGATTTGGGCTACTTTTGCTAAGAGAGGACTTGGTGTCAACGCTTCTTCGGGAACAAATATAGGAGTTGCTGGGATTAAGGATCAAGTAGAAGATTTTACCGAACCGACTCCTGGACCTAACTGTAATTTAGCAGTAGACTATTTTGAAAATAGTGAAATGATTGCTGTGTTTCCAAATCCATCCCAAGGATTAGTAACTATTAGAATTCCGCAATTTAATGGAAAAGTGAATCTTCAAGTATTTGATATTAATGGAAGAGCTGTTTATACTATTAATAATGATTCTTTTGCAATAGAAAAAACAATTAACCTTAGTCATCTTCAATCTGGAATTTACCTTTTAAAAATTAATAATGACCTCTTAAACTATAGTCAGAAAATCATTTTGCATTAATTTTTTTTATTAAATGACTATAGGTTATTTTGATTTTTAGTAATAGTTTAATTGACTTCATTTTAAAGAGGATTTACAAATTATAATTCTAATAAGAAAGCTTATACTTATGTTAAGTATATGTTTATTTTCTGTTAAATATTGAGATAATACCTAGAAATTAATATATTTGACAGACAATAATTAATTTGCCTTAGTGCTTATCTATAACTTAACCAAAATGAAGAGAATATTCCTGATTACTATTTTTTCTGTTTTACTCTTTGTAAGCAGTTATGGACAAAATGTACTTTGGGAGCAAGTCCCTAAAGAGAGAGTTTCCAAAGTTCATAAAATGGAACGCGTTTCAACCCCTGAACAATATAAGTTATTCCGTCTTGATCTTCCTGCTTTAAAAAAGCAACTTTTGGAAGCTCCTATAGACACTAATGGAAGTGTTTCAAATGTAATTGTTGCGTTTCCCAATCCAGATGGCAAATTAGACCATTATAGAATTTATGAAGCGCCAATTATGGAAACAGCCTTGGCTAATAAATACCCTGATATTAAATCATACTTAGGAAAAGGTATTGATGATCCCACGGCTACTATTCGTTTCAGTTTGACCTTGTTTGGTCTCCATACCATGACTACCTCTGGAGATAAGGGAACTTCATTTATAGATACCTATACCAAAGATTTGAAAGATTATATGGTATATAACAAATCGGATATACAATCGACCCGAAATTTTCAATGTTTAGTCGAAAACACTTCTGATGTATCATTAGAAGGTTTAAGAATGGCCACTGAAACGGGACAAAGAGCTAGTGATGGTAAATATAGAGTTTATCGATTAGCGATGGCGTGTACCATTGAATATGCAGCCTACCATGTTAATGCCGCTGGACTTTCAGCAGGCACTTTAGCACAAAAAAAAGCAGCCGTTTTGGCCGCAATGAATGTAACGATGACACGTGTGAATGGGATTTATGAAAGAGACATGTCTTTGCATATGAATTTAGTCGCTAACAATGACGCCATTATTTTTATTGATTCGGATGCGTTTACCAACAATACTTCATCTAAATTAATTGATGAAAGTCAAACCGTTATAAATGCGGCGATTGGTTCTGCAAATTACGACATTGGGCATACAGTTAGTACTGGCGGCGGTGGATTGGCACAATTGTATTCTCCTTGCTCTGCAACTAAGGCAAGAGGGATTACAGGGTCGCCGTCACCAGTAGGCGATGCTTATGATATTGATTATGTTGCCCATGAAATGGGGCATCAGTTTGGCGCGAATCACACGCAAAATAATAGTTGTAATAGAAATTCAGGCACTGCTGTTGAACCAGGAAGTGGCAGTACCATTATGGGGTATGCAGGTGTTTGCGCACCTAATATTCAAAACAATTCAGATGCTCATTTTCATGCCGTTAGTATT
>CALQBR020000136.1 GCA_943328865.2 Sphingobacterium thalpophilum | reverse complement strand
CAGTAGTTGATTTAATAGCAAAATCTAAATTTTGTTTCTGATTGATGGTGTTTAAATTCCGACTCCTTTTTACTTGCATCGGAACAGAGACCAAATCTTCATAAAGAATGAATTTTCTAGAAAAAACAACGTCTTTGTCTTCATTTAGAACTTTTATCACATAGTTTCCACTCACTTGGAATTGGGTATACCGATTAGGAAAAGTCAATTTATAATGAGAATACAATTGTAGGGTATTGAAGGAATTGGAATACTCCTGAATGCGTAGGCCGTCAAAACCCCCTAAGTATTCGTTTTTTGTTAAATCAGATGGTTTCCAATCGTAATTGCAATGAACAATTTCGTAATAATAATTGGCTTCATTTCCAAAAAGATCATCAAACTGCAATTGAAAGGAATCATTTAATCCAAAAAGTGGGATGGTATTTTGTCCGTTTTGAACAAAACTAACTGTTTTGATATTATAGGGCGGAGCGATTTCGGTTTCCACTTGGGCATAAGTAGAAATGCAAATGCAAATAAGCGCGATTTTGGAGAAAAAAGAGTGTAACATATTTTGGGTTTTTCACTTAGGCAAAGATAACAAATTATCGTATTTTAATTGTTTCTCAAGTGATTAGTGGATTTTTTTAGCTATTTGAAACAAACAGGAATAATTTCTCCTTTGGCTAAACAGTATTTTTCTACTAATTCAGGTGTAATCTTGGCGGTATAATCTTCTTCGACTACCTTGAATCCGATGCTTCTTAATTGGTCGAAATAATCCCTACCATAGATTCGCACATGGTCGTACTGTCCAAATATTTTAGCGCGTTCCTTTTGGTCGGTAATGCTGTCATCTGAAAAAGTAGTGGCTCTTGATAATTCCTGTGGAATTTGAAAAATTCCCATGCCACCAGGTTTTAACACCCGGTATAATTCCTGCATGGCTTTAATGTCATCTGGAATGTGTTCTAAAACATGATTGCACAAAATAACATCATACGAATTGTCTTCAAATGGTAGATTGCAAATATCAGCTTTGACATCCGCTAGTGGAGAGAATAAATCGGTGGTAGTATAGTCTAGATTCTTTTGATTTCTAAATAATTGATAAAAAGCTTGTTCAGGGGCAAAATGCAATACTTTCTTTTTTTCTTTTGCCGTAAAAAAATCAGTTTCATTTTGAAGATAAAGCCAAAGAAGCCGGTGTCTTTCTAAAGATAGGGTACTTGGTGAAAGCACATTATTTCGTTGGGTGCCATATCCATAAGGCAGAAATTGACGAAAGCTTTTGCCGTCAATCGGGTCGGTGAATGTAGTTCCTCTTAAAACGAAAGCTAAAATAGGACGTGCCAAGTAGCTAAGCCGAATTAAGAGTGGGCGAGGAATAGTGTTGAGTATGAATTTAAAAATTTTTTTCACAAAGGATCAGGTTACTTATATTTTTAAAGGCACTTTTCTAAATTCATCTTCTTCATTACTTTCAATTCCCAAAGCATCATAAATATAAGCAAAAGTCGAAAGCAACTCTGGTTTTCCATCTATAATGGCCACATCGTGCTCAAAATGCGCACTGGGTTTTCCATCAGCCGTTAGAATTGTCCAGCCATCTTTGAGTTGTTTGACGTTTCTGTTTCCAATATTAATCATAGGTTCAATGGCAACCACCATACCTTCTACAAATAGTTTTCCGCGTCCTTTTTTACCATAATTAGGCATTTCAGGTTCTTCGTGCATTTTTTGACCCAAGCCATGACCTACGAATTCGCGTACCACGCCATAACCATGGGCTTCAGTGTATTTCTGAATTGCATTCCCTACATCTTGTACACGGTTTCCAATTTTGAATTCTCGAATTCCAACATACAAAGATTCTTTAGTAATTTGTAATAATTTTTTGGTTTCAGGTGCGACTTCTCCAATTTCAAAAGAATAAGCGTGATCTCCATGAAAGCCATTTTTATAAGCGCCACAATCTACTGAGATGACGTCGCCTTCTTCAAGCGGCCTGTTGTTTGGGATGCCATGAACGACTTGTGCATTTGGACTCATGCAAAGGGAGTTTGGAAAACCATATAAACCCAAAAAGCTAGGAACAGCTCCGTGGTCACGAATAAATGCTTCGGCTAATTTATCTAAATGTAAGGGGGTTACCCCAGGTTTTATTTCTTTGGCAATCATTCCTAATGTTTTGGAAACAATTAGGGCACTTTCACGCATTAATTCAATTTCTTCTCTGGTTTTTTGGATAATCATAAGGCTGGTTTTTCTGATGGCAAAAGTAACTATTTTATAATTATTTAATCTGGATTAGCCATAATTTTAAAAAGTTCGGAATTAGAATTATAATACCTGTTTTCCAGCGTTATTTTTGAAAGCAGCACACTAATTAGATTATTCTCCCGCGTGTTTATTAAAAAAAGCGAACTTTCTCCAAAAGCGAATAACCTTTCTTCGGATTTTAGCAACAATTCATTTGAATTAACAAGCTCATTGATCATCTTGTTTTGTTTCAGAATGGATTCGAGTTCCATTTTTTGTGCTTTAATCTTATTTTGGAGTTGCAATTTCTCCGTTTCCAGGAGGAATTGGGTTTCTTGAACTTTAAATTTTGCTAATTTCAAGCTGCCGCGCTCTTTCCTTAGAAATAAAGGAAAGTAAAAATTCAATCCAATCTTATGATCTTGGAATTGGTACTGGTCAAAATAATTGGGTTGTGATAAATAGGAATACCCGATGTCAATTTTAGGCAATAGTTGATTGGCTTTCCATCTTTTGTCTACAGTTAAAATATCGATTTTGTTTGTAAGTGCATTAATTTTGGGATGCTTAAGTAACGAAAAATCGGAATTTAGTAAATCATTTGTTTTTAACGTTTCAGAAATCGTTCCAAGTAATTTTTGTTCAGGGATTAGGATTTCCGAGAGTTCCAATGGGATGTTGTTTTCCAACCAAAGAAAGTTTGCGAGTTCTAGTTTTGCTTTAGATAATTTTAATTTGGCATCCTCTAAACTCAGTAAACGGTTTTTTAAATTTATCCCAGACTCAATACTATCTATGGCCGGTTTGTCACCTTCTTTTATGAGTCTTTGTATGGCTTGGTATCGAATGCGAGCATTCTCACTGTAATTTTCATATAGCTTAACCTCGTTGTAATTTTTACTCCAATTGAAATAGGCTAACGAGGCATCGTATAGCACTAGAATGGCTTGTAATTTTCGTTCAGATTGACTCAGTTCGACTTGTAATTTTGCTTTTCTTAGGTCTGCCATCCGCTGATTTATAAAAAGCCCTTGTCCAAGAGGTACTGAAATACCTACCGAAGTTAACCCTTGATTGGGCAATGTGTTCTCTGGACTTAGATAATATCCGTCATTGTTTTCAAATCCTGCTTTTAGTTCAATACCATACCAAGTTGGAATTTTAAAGCTACTGTTTAGTAGGGAATAATACTCCTTGTCTTTGAATTTTTTCTGACTAAAATCTACTTCTATTTTTGGATCAAATCCGCCTCTAGCCACCATCAATTCGGCTTGCGCTTTTGACAATTCTAGATTGGCAAGTTTTACCATCGGATGGTATTTTTTTACAAATCCTAAAAATTCATTGTAGCTAAGCTCTTCATTGACATTGCTTTGTCCGAAAGCTCCAATTTTAAAAAGAAGTATAAAAAGAAATACGATATAATTTCTCATCATTTTTTTTCTTTACTTGCTTTTTTCTCTACTTTATAATAATTGGGTGGAAAACCATTTAGATTTCTCCAAATCTCAAACCAAATCGGTACGTTATTTAGTAAGGCAATAGTTTGAGCACCCGAACCAATACTCAGTTGTTTCGGCCATGCCGCTTCGTTTTTATCTGGCGCAATCAAGATTCGATATTTCCCATTATCACTAATCATGTTTTCTATTGCTACCACTTTGCCGCCAAAGGTGCCATAAGACATATCAGGCCATCCTGAGAATACAATAGTTGGCCATCCGTCAAACCAAACCCGAACCTTCTCTCCTTTGCTAATTAGTGGTAAATCTATAGGGGCTACATACGTCTCAACGGCAATATCATATTCAGCAGGCATGATGCTTAATATGGGAGTTCCTTCTTTGATGGTTTCACCTAATCCAGATTGTAGGGTTCTGTTTACATATCCGTTTTGCGGCGCTTTAATGTAGTACATTCCGTTTCGAATGCTGTAATTTGCTTCTTGGTTTTCTAATTTATTTACCTGTGCTTCGGTGTCAAACTGACTGCTCAATGCGGTAAATTGATCCCCTTTTGCTTTTGCTATTTTCTCGGAATATTCTGCGCTGATCCGGTTAATTTCCACTTTTGTATTAATGAATTCGTTCTTACTGGTTAAAAACTTATTCTCTTGGGTAATTATTTTTGCCTCAACTTCTTGTAATTTAAGTCTTTTTTCTTCTAGGTCACTTACGGGTTTTAGTCCTTCTTTGTTTAATTGTAAGGAACGATTGAATTGCGTATTGGCTATTTTGAGTTGTGTTTTTACCGCCTGTAAATCCATACTGTCGCTTTTTATTTTTAAAGTCGCCTGTTTGATTTTATTTTGCGCTTGTTGAAGTTTTAAGTTTTTCTCATTTTCAATAGATTCAATTTGTGAAGAAAGAGTTGTTACTTTTCCACTATATGATTCTAACGATCTTTTCTTCGCATTTACTTGGTTCTTTGTGTTTTGAACTAAATTGGGATCAAAATAATCTTCTTTAATCTCCGAAATAAATAAGATGGTGTCTCCTTTATGCACAAAATCGCCCTCTTGAACATACCATTTTTCGATGCGTCCTGAAATTACCGTTTGAATGGTTTGAGGTCTTTGATTTGGTTTTAAAGTCGTTACCGCTCCAGAGCCGGATATGTTCTGAGTCCAAGGTAGAAATAAAATCAGCAAGCAGATAATAGAAACGCCTATGATGATTTGGTTTAAAATCCTGTAATGAGGACGAAGTTCCAAATTTTTAACAGTCCCAAATTTTTCGAGTGACTTCAAATAAGGT
>CALQBR020000135.1 GCA_943328865.2 Sphingobacterium thalpophilum | reverse complement strand
TAGCTGCCCGAATGGCATCTTCTCCAAAAGTTTCATAGAAATCCCCCACTCTAAACAACAAACAAGCATCAGGATATTTCCTTTTGATTTCGTTGTACTGCTTCATTAATGGGGTTTCTTTGGGTTGATTTTCTTTGGATGCCAAGGCTTGCGCTTTTAAAATAATGAATAAAATTATGGTGCAGCGAATTTAAATATTTTAAAGCGAATAAAGATCTTTAGAAAAATTAATTTAATTTTAAGATAATTTTACATCATTCATTTAATTTTTTTGATAAATTTGTTATCCATAAAACTTATTAAAAATGAAAAAAATATTTTTATTAGCTACGCTAACTATTTTAAGTGTAACCACTTCTAATGCTCAAGCAGCAAAAAAAGAAACAAAAAAAGCAGTAACCGCAAAAGTAGAAGCCCCAAAGGTAGATGGTGCTAGCATGGTTTTCGTTTCTGAAACAATTGACTATGGTACTATCGCGCACAATGCAGATGGCAAAAGAGAATTCGTATTCACAAACAACGGAAACAAACCATTAATCATTACTAACGCTGCTGGTTCTTGTGGTTGTACTGTACCAACTTATCCAAAAGAGCCAATTGCTCCGGGAGCAAAAGCGGTAATTGGAGTTAAATATGCTACTGACCGTGTGGGTGCATTTACAAAAACAGTAACATTGACTACAAACGCTACTGAGCCAACAAAAACATTAACCATCAAAGGAACTGTTTTAGCAGACCCAACTCCTGCAGCAACAAAAAGCTAATTTTTGATACTTTAAATACACAAAAGCTTCCTAGTCATTCAGGGAGCTTTTTTTATAACCTTATTTTTACCAAATAAACTATGCGAAAGCTTGAAAATAGTGAATTAGACCGAAAATCCATCGCCGATTTCAAAGAAGCTCAAAAAACACCCATCATCATCGTTTTGGATGATATTCGAAGCTTACACAATATTGGTTCTGTTTTCAGAACCGCGGATGCCTTTTTGATTGAAAAAATATACCTGTGCGGCATCACGGCCACACCACCTAATAAAGAAATTCACAAAACTGCTTTGGGAGCTACTGAAACTGTTGCTTGGGAACACCACAAAGAGGTGCTGGAAGTGATTGAGAATCTAAAAAACGATCAGGTTACGGTTTTGGCAATTGAACAAGTACAAGGTGCAGTTTTACTACAAGACTTTGCAATGGATACTAGTAAAAAATACGCCTTAGTGTTTGGCAACGAAGTTTTTGGCGTTTCCCAAAAAGCGGTGGCATTATGTGACGGCTGTATTGAAATTCCGCAACTAGGAACTAAGCATTCCTTGAACATCTCAGTAAGTGCAGGAATTGTTATTTGGGATTTATTTTCAAAAATGAAATTTCAGTAAAAAACTAAGTCTTTATTTTTCTCTGAATGGCTTCCAAAATAGAGATATAGTCACTTTGATTCTTCACAAAATCAAGATCAGAAACATCTATAACCAACACATTTAAATTGGTTTGAGATTGGATATAAGTCAGGTAACCTTCATTGATTTTGTCGAGATAGGCCGCAGAAATATCTTGTTCATAAGAACGGCCTCTTTGCTTGATTTGCTGTAATAATCTTTCAGTATTTTGATACAAATACAAAAACAAACCCGGTTGCGGCATTGCGGTATCAATCATTTCAAACACCTTGCTATACAACTGAAATTCGTCTTCTGGAAGCGTGACCTTCGCAAAAATCAATGATTTAAAAAAATGATAATCCCCGATTACACAATCTTTAGACCAATCAAATTGCGCCATATCACTCGATAATTGTTGGTGTCGATCTACTAAAAAAGACAACTCCAATGAAAAGGCATAACGGCTTTGGTCTTGGTAAAATTTAGGCAAAAATGAATTGTCTGAAAAACGTTCTAAAACGGTTTTAGCCATAAAATCTTCGGCTATTTTTATAGTTAAGGTGGTTTTACCAACTCCAATATTCCCTTCGATAGCAATAAAACGAAATTGTTGTAAATCAAAATTAGCCAATGGTCCTTTTAAATCCAGAATCAATTGGCACTCACTTTTATCCTGACAGTTGTCAATTAATTCCGTAACCGTTTTATTTAAAATCGGATGAACAAAAGCAATAGCCAAATCTTTCATGGGCAACAAAACAAATAACCGATGTTGCATTTGTGGATGCGGAATTTGTAAGCTTTCCGTTTCAATGAGGTCATTATTAAAACTGATAATATCAATATCAATAGTTCGTGCCTGATAACCTGATTGCCCATTGCGAACCCTCCCCAATTGTTTTTCGATAATCATAAGGCAATCCAAAACCTGCTGAGGAGATTTATAAGTATGAATTACAACCGCCGCATTATAGAAAGCAGCACTATCAAAACCCCAAGAAGGGGTTTCGTACAATTTAGAGACGCCAATTACAGTTCCCATTTGATGGTGTATCAAATCGATACATTGGGTAATGTTTTCAAGACGTTCGCCCTGATTGCTCCCTATTGATAAAATAACCTGATTTTGTGATTTCATATTAACCACAAATTAACTAAAAAGAATTTTAGAATAGAAGTATATTTGTGGGGTGTGTTCCTAAATTGATTTGAATATCATTTTATGAAAAAATTGTGTAACATTTTTCGCAAGAATAAGACTTAACTAAGTCAGAAGTTTAAAAGTCGTAAAGTAAAAAGTTACCCGTATTTTAAAATACGACATCAAAAAATAATCATCATTTAAACATAAAAATATATGAGATTTCTAGGAAACGTATTGGCTACCCTCGTGGGATTATTTGTATTTTGTATGTTATTCTTTTTTGGAATACTACTCATCGGAACGCTTATTGGCGGAAGCAAAGAAATGGTAAGTGTTGAGAAAAACTCGGTCATTGAATTGGATTTATCCGAAGTTGAAAACGACTATGCAGGAAAATTTAACTTTAAGGATTTTGATTATTTCGAAGCCAAACACGATGGCCTTTCGGATGTCATTCGAGCCATCGACGAAGCCAAAACCGACCAAAACATCAAAGGAATTTCTATTTTGAATGATGAATCTAAACTGGGAATGGCACAAAGCAAAGCGCTGAGAGATGCTTTGGAAGCCTTTAAGAAAACGGGCAAATTTGTGCTGGCTTATTCCAATACGTACACCCAAAAAGAATACTACTTAAATTCAGTAGCCGACACGATTTATATCAATCCGCTTGGTGAATTGGACTTCAAAGGACTCTCGTCAGAGATTCTGTTTTTTAAAGATTTCCAAGAAAAATCAGGTCTAAAAATGGAAGTGATTCGCCACGGAAAATACAAAAGTGCCGTAGAGCCTTTTCTTGAAAATGAAATGAGTGTAGCTAATAGAGAACAGATTTCAGCCTTACTCAATTCGGTTTGGAATTCGATGGTAATTGATATTTCCAAAAGCAGGAATATTCCAATAGCCCATCTAAATACTATCGCTAATGGTCTTTTGGCCCGTACCCCTGAGATGGCAAAAGCGCAAAAATTAGTAGACCAAGTGGTTTATGAAGACCGCTATCATGATGCCATTAGAAAAGCGCTAAAAGTTAAAAAAGACGAGGAATACAACAAAATAAGCATTTTAGATTACACGGAGAATAGCGCCAATACCTCAAAAAACATTGATACTAAAGACAAGATTGCTATTATATATGCGCAGGGCGAAATTGGAAGTGGTGAAGGGGATCTCAATATTATTGGCGAGGGTTCGATGCGTCGTTCCTTACAAGAAGCACGAAAAGACGAAAACACAAAAGCCATTGTATTGCGTATAGACAGTCCTGGTGGAAATGCTTTGACTTCGGATTTGATTTGGAGAGAAATTGAATTGACAAAGAAAGTCAAACCCGTAGTTGTTTCGATGGGAAATTTAGCCGCTTCTGGCGGATACTATATTGCTTGTAATGCAAACACCATTTTTGCAGAAGCAAACACCATTACTGGTTCGATTGGTGTTTTTGGCACTTTACCTAATTTCTCACAATTGACTAACAAAATAGGCATTCATGTTGAGCAGGTCAACACACACGAAAATGCAGCAGCATATAGCGTTTTTAAACCATTGGATCAAAAATACCGAACTTTCACCCAAGAAGCGGTGGAGCGCATTTACAATACTTTTGTGAATCGGGTGGCTGCGGGAAGAGGAAAGACTTTTGCGCAAGTTGACGCCATTGCCCAAGGCCGTGTTTGGTCGGGGAATGAAGCCCTAAAAATAGGTTTGGTCGATAAAATTGGAGGGATGGATGCAGCTTTAAAAGAAGCAGCACGATTGGCAAAAATTAAAAAATACAAAACCAGAAGCTATCCAGAATTCGAACGTGATTTTAATGACTTGCTTTCCAATCTAGGGGTGCCGTTTCTAAAATCAGAAGAAAGTTTTATAAAAGAAACCGTTGGTGAAGACAATTACAAAGTGATGGAGCAAATTAGAAAAATGAATGCTAAAAAGGGTACACAAGCATTGATGCCTTTTGAAATTAACATTCAATAATAAATTTCATTTTCAAACAGCTTTCAGTAAGTATTTCAAATAAGTTGGCTCACTATTTAATAACTTTGCAAGAGCAAAAAATCAAAATCATGATAAAGAAAATTTTAAAAATCACAGGTATCGTTATCTTAGTATTGGCTTTGGCCTTGTTTGCCATTCCCTATTTTTTCAAGGATCAGATTAAAGCAAAAATCACTGAAGCCATCAATGAAAATGTAGATGCAAACGTTGCTTTTGCAGATGCAGACCTCAGCTTATTTAAAAGTTTTCCCCAAGCCAATGTTTCCATTGGTAAATTAAGCATCATCAACAAAGCGCCGTTTGCTGGGGACACCTTGGTTTATTTCGGTGAATTGAATTTAGTAATGTCGATTAAAGAACTTTTTAAAGGAAAGGAAGAAGCGATGAATATCTCGGCTATTTCCTCTAAAAATGGATTAATTAATATCATTTTCAACAAAGAGGGTATTGGAAATTTTGACATTGCATTAAAAGACAAAAAAGAAAAAGAAGATG
>CALQBR020000134.1 GCA_943328865.2 Sphingobacterium thalpophilum | reverse complement strand
TCCAAACGGCTATTCCCAAACGGCCTGATTTCAAAGAAGTTCTCGAACAGTTAGAAAAACTAGAATTGCAATAGATTGATTCCGCAAATCATAAATGGTTAAAACCAGATTTTATTACGGTGCAGGATCTGGAATACTATTTTGAACTTCTTCAATTGCTTGCAACATTGCTGGAGTAAGTTCAACTTTTATGGTATTGATGTTCTCTTGTAATTGTTCCAGATTTGTAGCGCCAATGATGGTACTGGTTACAAAAGGTTGTTGGGCAATAAATGCCAAAGACAATTCTGTTAATGTCAATCCAAAATCTTGCGCAACTTGGCGGTATCTTTTAGAAGCTTCTCGGGTATTTTCGCTATTGTAACGGGAGAATTGAGGAAATAAATTGATTCGTGCCTTAGGAAGTGCTGCGCCAGTTAAAAATTTTCCAGAGAGTACCCCAAACGCTAATGGAGAGTAGGCTAATAACCCCACGTTTTCGCGATGGCAAACCTCAGAAAGCCCCACTTCAAACGTTCTATTTAATAAGGAATAGGGATTTTGTATCGTAATCATTTTGGGTAACTGGTGTTTTCTGCTTTCTTCCATAAAACGCATTAATCCCCATGGTGTTTCATTAGAAACGCCAATCGTTTTAATTTTTCCTTGTCGGATTAATTCTTGTAATGCTTCTAAGACATCTTGGATATTGTCTTGCCAAGCATCCTCTTGCATTTTAAATCCACGCTGACCAAACATATTAGATTTGCGCTCTGGCCAGTGCAACTGATACAAATCGATATAGTCTGTTTGAAGCCGCTGTAAACTTTTGTCAACCGATAGTGCCAAACTTTTGGTGTTGAAATGTAAATCATCACGCATGTATTCCAAACCGCGATTAGGACCGCCAATTTTAGTAGCCAAAACAACGGCATCTCGTTTTCCCGATTTTTTAAACCAATTCCCAATCATTTTTTCAGTAGCGCCATAGGTCTCCACTCTAGCAGGTGTCGAATACATCTCGGCCGTGTCTATGAAATTAACGCCGTGTTGCAAAGCAAAATCCAATTGATCATGCGCTTCTGCTTCGGTATTTTGTTGACCAAAAGTCATCGTGCCGAGACAAATTTTGCTGACTTTGATATCGGTATTAGGGAGGGTCGTATATTTCATATTTTGGATTCTGAGATGCTTTGCCGCAAAGGTACAAAGGTAAATGACAAAAGAAAAGGTCCGAAGTAAAACTCCGAACCTTTATTTTATATGGAACACCAATTAATGATTACAACTCATTTAATATCTTGGATACCTCATCCAATTTTGGAGTTAAAATAATCTCAATTCTTCTGTTTTTGGCTTTGCCTTCAGCGCTGTCATTAGTCATCAAAGGTGCAAATTCACCTCTGCCTGCCGCAGTAAGATTTTCTTTTTTAACGGATTTATTATCAGATAAAATAGTCACAATTGCGGTGGCCCTTTTGGTGGAAAGATCCCAGTTGTTTTCGATTTGTCCCATAGCACCTCCAAATTTGTCATTATCGGTGTGACCTTCAATTAAAACAGCGATTTCGGGATTGTCACCTAAAACTTTTCCTACGGCAACCACTGCTTTTTTACCTTCGGGTCCCACTGCCCAACTCCCTGATTCAAAAAGCAATTTATTTTCCATAGAAACATATACTTTTCCATCTTTTTGTTGTACTGTAAGTCCTTTCCCTTCAAACGCTTTTAGGGATTTAGACAAGGTTTCTTTCAGCTTTTTCATAGCCGCTTCTTTTGCCGCAATCATGCTCTCCAATTCGTTTACCCTATCAGAACGATCTTTTAAATCGGAATTCAATTTGCTCAAACGGTCTTTCTCTTCAGCCAATGCTTTTTCTTTGGCTTCTAGTTGCGCTAACAACTCCTGGTTTCGATCCATATTGGCTTGCAATGATTTGTTCAAACGGTCTTTCTCGGCAGCCAATGTTTTTTCTTTGGCTTCTAGCTGCGCTAACAACTCCCTGTTTTGAGCCATATTGGCTTGCAGTGATTCGTCACTGTTTTTCTCCAAAGCTTGGTAAGCCTCTTGTAATGTTTTTAAACCTTTAGAAGCAGTAGCATAATCAACGGCTAATTTATCGCGTTCTGCTTTCAATTTATCATACTCCGATTTTAAAGCAGCATAGCTTAAATCCAACTTGTTTTTTGCTTTTGAAAGACTATCGTTTTGAATTGACATAATGCGATTTTCCTTTTTCAAATCTCCGAATCTAGCTTCTAAATCATTGTACACCTTTTTAGATACACATGAGGTCATCAAGCCTAATACTACTAATCCTAGCGTTATTTTTTTTATCATTATCGTATAGTTTTAAATTTGGGTTCTTGATTTATTATTCTAATTCTACCAAAATTGGACAATGGTCAGAATGTTTGGCTTCAGGTAAAATTACAGCTCTTTTTAGTTTCTCTTTTAAGGGTTCGCTGACCATATTATAGTCAATTCGCCATCCTTTGTTATTTCCTCTAGCACCAGCTCTGTAACTCCACCAGCTGTAATGATGTGGTTCTTTGTTGAAGTGACGAAAACTATCAATAAAACCACTTTTCATAAATGCATCTAACCAAGCCCTTTCCTCAGGAAGGAAACCGGATACTTTAGCATTGCGAATTGGATCGTGTATGTCTATCTTTTCATGACAAATGTTATAGTCTCCACAAATCACCAGATTTGGAATGGTAGTTTTTAGCTTGTCAATATATTGATGAAAATCATCCATAAACTTAAATTTATGGCTTAATCGTTCAATATTAGTACCTGATGGCAAATACAAACTCATCACGGAAAAATCGTCAAAATCAACTCTAAGATTTCTTCCTTCAAAATCCATGTGTTCGATTCCTGTTCCAAAAACGACGTTTTGTGGTTTAGTTTTGGACAAAATCGCCACGCCACTGTATCCTTTTTTAGTTGCTGGAAAATAATACTGATAGGGGTAGCCTGCCATTTCAATATCCAAAACCGGTATCTGATCCTCTGTAGCTTTTATTTCCTGAAGGCAGATAACATCCGGATTAGCCTGTTGCAACCATTCGATAAATCCTTTGGTGATGGCAGCACGAATTCCGTTAACATTATAGGAAATAATTTTCATGGGGTTCTTGAGTTTAGTGTTCCAAATATACTAAAAAAGGAGAATCTACGATATAGAAAAATCAAAGAAAATCGGCTCGTTCTTTAATGCTAGACTCGGGTTTTTTTCTATCTTTGTTTACTGTTCTAAAACAAATCATACATGGGTTTAGTTACTGCAAAAGAAGTTGCAAAAGCAATAAATACAGATAAGTACGGGGTTTTCGGGACTTTTTCGGGCTGGTTGTTGATGAAGATTCTTAAGATCTCAACGCTTAACAAAATCTACAACAAGAACAAGCACCTATCAGATGTTGTATTTCTTAATGCCATATTAGACGATCTTCAGATAAAATTCGAAATTCCAGAGGAAGATTTAAAACGTTTACCAAAAGACGGAGCTTACATCACCATTTCAAACCATCCATTAGGAGGTATAGATGGTGTTTTACTGCTGAAAATGATGCTGGAAAGAGAACCAAATTTTAAAATTATCGCCAATTTCCTTTTGCACCGCATTCAGCCACTGAAAAAATATATCATGCCTGTAAATCCTTTTGAAAACCACAAAGATGCAAAATCAAGTGTGATTGGGATTAAGGAAACCTTCCGTCATTTAAGTGATGGTAAACCATTGGGAATATTTCCTGCGGGTGAGGTCTCTACGTATAAAGCAGGAAAGCTAATGGTCGATAAACCTTGGGAAGAAGGTGCTATAAAAGTCATCCGTAAAGCCCAAGTTCCAGTAGTGCCTATTTATTTTCATGCTAAAAACAGTCGATTTTTTTACCTACTCTCCAAAATAAACGGAACACTTAGAACGGCAAAATTACCATCGGAACTCTTTAGTCAAAAACACCGCGCTATAAAAGTCCGAATTGGAAAGCCTATTTCCGTTGCTGAGCAAAACGAATATGCCTCAATAGAAGAATATTCCGATTTCTTGAGAAGAAAAACCTACCGCTTAGCGAGTCCTTTTGATAAGGAAGTTCCTTTTTTGCCTACGGCCAATCTAAAGCTTCCCAAAAGCCCAAAAGCAATTGTAAACGCTGCGAGTCAAGAAAACATGATTAACGAAGTCGTGTCACTTCGGAATTCCGATTGCCGATTATTACAGAGTAAAAATTACGAGGTATTTTTTGCAGAAGCTAATAAAATTCCAAACATACTCCATGAAATTGGGCGATTGCGTGAGGTTACTTTCCGGGAAGTTGGCGAAGGTACAAATGAATCTATCGATTTGGATAAATATGACAATTACTACCACCACATGTTTCTTTGGGATGAAGACACCAAGCAAGTTGCTGGTGCCTATCGCATGGGATTGGGCTCCGAAATTTATCCAAAACATGGAATAGAAGGCTTTTACTTAAACGACCTTTTCCGATTTGAACCTGAGCTGCATCAAATGATGCACAGATCTATTGAAATGGGTCGTGCATTTATCATCAAGGAATACCAACAAAAACCGATGCCTCTTTTCTTGCTTTGGAAAGGGATCATTCATACCACCTTACGCTATCCAGAACATAAATTTCTGCTGGGCGGGGTAAGTATCAGCAATCAATTTTCAGATTTCTCGAAATCCTTGATGATTGAATTTATGAAGTCCAATTACTACGACCCTTATATTGCACAGTATATTTATCCAAAAAAAGAATATAAAGTAAAGCTAAAAGACGCTGAAAAAGATTTCATCTTCGATGAAGCCGAATCGGATTTAAATAAATTCGATAAAATTATAGATGAGCTGGAACCAGGAAATCTAAGATTACCGGTGTTGATTAAGAAATACATCAAACAAAATGCTAGGGTAGTTGCTTTCAATGTCGATCCAAAATTCAATAATGCCATTGATGGTCTAATGTATATTAGGATTGCAGATATCCCCGAAAGTACGATGAAGCCGGTAATGGAAGAATTTCAAGCGG